>CAYZDB010000001.1:0-29632 GCA_964476985.1 uncultured Acidobacteriota bacterium
AGGTAGGCCTGCGGCGTTGCCGCGCCGAATTCGGCGCCGTGCTTTTCGAAGTGCTCCTCCAGCCGGCGGGGCGTGCGGAAGCCGACCGCCGGCTGCGCCGGGGAGGGCCCGGAGAGCGGCGCCGCGGCGGGGGCCGTGACCGCCGCCCCGGCTGCCGCCCCGGCCGCGGCGGCGGCGGCGGGCGGGTCGCCGGTGCGCGGCGCGTCGCGCCCGACGGGAGCGGCTTCGCACCCGCAGAGCAGGAGCGCGAGCGCGGCCAGCCAACGGGGTCCCGGGCGCATCGGCGGCGGGATCGTGGGGCCGACGCCCGGACCGGTCAAGCGGATCGCGGCTCGCCCGGGCCCCGGCCGCTTGCTACCCTCCGTCGGTGCGAATCGCCGCCCCGCCCCGCCTCGCGCCCGCCGCTCCGCTGCTGCTGCTGGGGCTCGCGCTCGCTGCCGGCTGCGGCCGTGGCGGCGAGCGGTCCGGGCCGCCGCCCCCGCTGATCGAGATCGAGGCCCCCAAGGGCGAGGTCCCGGCCGTCCCTGAGGCGTTCCGCTGGGCACCCGTCCCCGGCGCCGCGAGCTACCGCGTGACGGTCGGTGACGCCGACACGGTCTGGCCGCTGTTCCTGGGAACCGCCGCCGAGCCCCGGCTGGCGATGCCCGAGTCCCGGCGCGGCGCGATCCGCCCGGGCCGGATCCACGAGTGGACGGTCGACGCGCTCGACGCGGGCGGCGCGGTGATCGGCTCGGGGACGGTGCGCTTCTGGGTCGCCGCCGGCGCGGCTGCCGCGGCTGCGGCGCCGGGGCTCGCGGAGCCCCCGGCGCCCGGCCCGGCAGCGGGGTTCCCCGCGGTCCCGCTTCCCGCGCTTTCGCTCGAGCGGCCCGACGGCAGCGCGGTCGACCCGCTGGCTGCCGGCGCCGGACGGGCCGCCTCCGCCACCGTCTTCTTCTTCGTCCGCACCGACTGCCCGATCGCCAACCGCTACGCACCCGAGATGCGGCG
Organism: uncultured Acidobacteriota bacterium; assembly: GCA_964476985.1. Lineage (GTDB taxonomy): Bacteria > Acidobacteriota > Polarisedimenticolia > J045 > J045 > JALOKP01. The sequence continues at coordinate 988 of CAYZDB010000001.1, forward strand.
GCTCGCCGAGGCCTACGCGCCGCGGGGGGTCGCCTTCTTCGTCGTGTACGTCGACCCCGGCGAGACGGCCGAGGCGATCGGGCGGCACCTCGCGGACTACGGCCTGCCGCCGGCCGCGCTGCGCGATCCGCGGCACGCGCTGGTCGCCGCGACCGGGGCCCGGGTCACCCCCACGGCCGTCGTCGTCGCGGCCGACCGCCGGCTCGTCTACCGCGGCCGGATCGACGACCGCTACCCCGGCTACGGCAAGGCGCTGCGCGAGCCGTCCGAGCGCGACCTCGTCGCCGCGCTCGACGCGCTGCTCGACGGCCGGCCGGTGCCGCGCCGGGAGACGGAGGCGATCGGATGCCTGATCGGAGATGTCGCCCCGTGATCGGCCGCCGCACGATCCGCCTCCCGGGGCCCGGCCTCGCCCACGCGCTGCTCGCCGCCGGCGTCCTGATCGCCGGCTGCGGCGGCGAGCGGCGGCCGGCTGCGGCCGCGTGGACCCCGCTTCCGCCCGACCCCGAGATCGCGCTCGACGCGCGCGCGCTGACCCCGCCGCCCGACCCGGTGCCGCCCGTCGAGCCGCCGGCCGCGCCGCGGCCGAAGGGCTCGCTCACGTTCGCCCGCGACATCGCGCCGATCGTCCACGCGCACTGCGCGGTCTGTCACCACGAGGGGGGCGCGGCCCCCTTCGGCCTCGTCACCTACGACGAGGTGCGCAAGCGCGCCGGGCAGATCGCGGCCGTCACGCGCTCGCGCTACATGCCGCCCTGGCAGCCCGAGCCCGGCGTCGCCGCGTGGCAGGGCGAGCGCCGGCTCTCGGCCGACCAGGTCGCGCAACTCGCGCAGTGGGCCGAGGAGGGGGCGCCGGCCGGCGACCTGGCCCGCGCTCCGGCTCCGCCCTCCTTCCCCGAGGGCTGGGCGCTCGGCGAGCCCGACGCGGTCGTCCCCTTCCCCGCCCCCTACCTGCTGCGCGCCGACGGCGGCGACGTCTTCCGCAACTTCGTGCTCCCGGACGCGGTCCCCGCCTCGCGCTGGGTCCGCGGGCTCGAGTTCCGCGCCGCCGGAACCCGCGCGATCCACCACGCCGAGATCCGGGTCGACGAGACGCCGGGCTCGCGCGCGCTCGACGACGCCGACCCGGTCCCCGGCTTCGAGGGGATGGAGAGCGAGAGCGCGCACTACCCCGAGGGGCACTTCCTCAACTGGGTCCCCGGCAAGCTCCCCGCGTTCGAGCCCGCGGGCCGCGCCTGGCAGCTCGGCGCCGGTGACGACCTCGTCGTCCAGCTGCACCTGCTGCCCACCGGCCGCGAGGAGCGGGTCGCGCCGCTGATCGGGCTGCACTTCGCCGACGGTCCGCCGACCGACGTCACGCCGCTCAACCTGCGCCTGGCCTCGCGCGCGATGGACATCCCGGCCGGCGAGGCCGCGTACGTGATCGAGGACACCTACACCCTGCCGGTCGATGTCGAGGTCCTGTCGGTGATGCCGCACGCGCACTACCTCGGCAAGCGGATGCTCGCCTGGGCGACGCTTCCCGACGGCACGAAGCGCTGGCTGATCCGGATCGCGGACTGGGACTTCAACTGGCAGGACGAGTACCGCTACGCCGTTCCGCTCGCGCTGCCGCGCGGCACCGTGCTGGCGATGCGCTACACCTACGACAACTCCGCGGCCAACGAGCGCAACCCGAACAAGCCGCCGGTTCGGGTCCGCTACGGGCCGCGCTCGTTCGACGAGATGGGCGACCTCTGGGTGAGGGTCCGGCCCCGCGGCGAGATGGAACGGCAGCTGCTCGCGGCCCACCAGGCGCGGCATCGCGCCCTCGAGGACGCGTCCGACGCCGAGCGCGCCCTGGCGGTCGCCGCGACGCCCGACGGGCACAAGCGGGCCGCGCGGCTCTACGAGCGGGCCGGCCGCACCGAGCGCGCGCTGGCGCACCTCGAGGCCGCGGTGGGCGCGGACCCGGACGACCCCGAGGCGCAGGAGATGCTGGGGCTCGCGCTGCGCCAGAAGGGCGACGGCCCCGGGGCGATCGAGCACGTCGAGCGCGCGGCTCGGCTGCGGCCCGACTCGGCGACGACGCGCTACAACCTGGCCGGCCTCTACGCCGCGGCCGGGCGCCCCGCCGACGCGGTGAGCGAACTGGAGCGGGCCGTGGCGCTCGACCCCGGCTACGTCCGGGCGCGCGCGCAGCTCGGCGTCGTACTGGCCCAGCAGGGACGGTTCGCCGAGTCGCTCGCCCAGCTCCGCGAGGCCTCGCGGCTGTCCGGCGGAAAGGACCCGGCCGTCGAGCAGGCCCTGGCGGCCGTCGAGCGCGCCGCCGGCGGCGGCGCGGCCCGCGGGCCCGTCCGGCGCTAGAATGGGGGACGCGAAAGGAGGGTCACGATGGCGATCCGGATCGACCTTCCCGACGACGACGTCCCGTTCCTGCGCGAGGTCGTGGAGTGGCGGCTGCGGGCCCTCCCGCTGGAGATCGCACACACCGACCACGCCCCCTACCGCGAACGGCTGCGCGACGAGGCCGAGGCGCTCGAGCGCGTCCTCGACCGGATCGCGCACGCTGCGTCGCCGGCGCCCGTGCACGGGCTCTGACGCGCCGCGGGGGGGGACGAGGGGCGGACCCGGCGCGCCGCGCCGTGGAGTAAGCTGTTTCTATCATGCCGAGCCTCTCCTCCCGCACCGTGCGCCGCGTGGCGTTCGTGCTGCTGCTCCTCGCCGCCGCCGCCGCGCTGCGCTACTTCGTGTTCCGCACCGACCCCTTCCCGGTCACCGTGACCCGCATCGCCAGCGGCCGCGTCGAACAGACCGTCACCAACAGCAAGGCCGGAACCGTGCAGACGCGGCAGCGCGCCTCGCTCAGCCCCGAGATGGGCGGGCTGGTGGTCGAGCTGCCGGCCCGCAAGGGGGCGCGCGTCGCGGCGGGAGACGTCGTGCTGCGGCTGTCCGACGCCGACTACCGCGCCCAGGTCGCGCTGCAGGAGCGCTCGATCGACGCCGCGCGCGCTGCGGCCCGCGAGGCCTGCCTGACCGCCGACCAGGCGGGGCGGGACGACGCGCGCTACGACGCGCTGGCGCGCGAGGGGGTCGTGTCGGCCGAGCTGGGCGAGCAGGCCCGCTCGCGCCGCGACGCCGCGGCCGCAGCGTGCGCCGCCGCCCGCGCACGCGTGCTGCAGGCCGAGTCGGCGCTGGCGCTGGCGCGCGCGCAGCTGGCGAAGACGGTCCTGCGCGCCCCCTTCCCCGGCGTCGTCGCCGAGCTGAAGACCGAGTTGGGCGAGTGGATCACGCCGGCCCCGCCCGGCGTGCCGATCCCGCCCGTGATCGAGCTGATCGCCCCCGAGGAGATCTACGTCTCCGCGCCGCTCGACGAGGTCGACGTCGGCAAGGTCCGGCTCGGGCAGCCGGCGCGGATCACGATGGACGCCTTCCCGGGCCAGGGCTTCCCGGCGCGGGTGGTCCGGGTCGCGCCCTACGTGCTCGACATCCAGGAGCAGAACCGGACCTTCGAGATCGAGGCCGAGTTTGACGACCCGGCGTTCGCGCGCTCGCTGGTGCCGGGGGCCTCGGCCGACGTCGAGGTGATCCTGGCGGCGAAGGACGGCGTGCTGCGGGTCCCGACCTCGGCGTTGATGGAAGGCAACCGCGTGCTCGTCGTGGAGGGCGACCGGCTGGTCGAGAAGACGGTCACGACCGGCCTGCGCAACTGGGAATTCGTCGAGGTCACGGGCGGGCTGTCGGCGGGGGAGCTGGTCACCGTCTCGCTCGACCGGATCGAGGTCAAGGCGGGGGCGCGCGTGCGGATCGCCGGCGAGGCGCCCGGACCGGCCAAGTGATCGAGCTGTCCCGCGTCGAGCGGATCTACCGGGTCGGGGACGAGGAGGTCCACGCGCTGCGCGCCGTCGACCTGGCGATCGCGGCCGGCGAGCACGTCGCGATCATGGGCCCCTCGGGCTCGGGGAAGTCGACGCTGCTCAACATCCTCGGGGCGCTCGACCGGCCCACCGCGGGGACCTACCGCCTCGACGGTCTCGACGTCGGGGCGCTGGGCGAGGACCGGCTGCCCGAGATCCGGCGCCACCAGATCGGCTTCGTCTTCCAGTCGTTCCACCTGGTGCCGCGGCTGACGGCGGCGGGGAACGTCGAGCTGCCGATGGTCTTCGCGGGGCTGCCCCGGCGCGAGCGCCTCGAGCGGACCGGACGCGCGCTGGCGGCGGTCGGTCTGACCGCGCGCGCGTCGCACCGGCCGGACCAGCTCTCGGGAGGCGAGCGCCAGCGCGTCGCCATCGCCCGCGCGATCGTGATGGGGCCCAAGATCCTGCTGGCCGACGAGCCGACCGGGAACCTCGACAGCGCGTCGGGCGGCGAGGTCGTCCGGCTGCTCGAGCGGATGAACGGGGAGGGGCTGACGCTGATCGTCGTGACCCACGACCCGGCGATCGGCTCGCGCGCGCGGCGCCGGATCCGGCTGGCCGACGGCCGGGTGGTCGAGGACGCGCGCCAGCCGGGGGCGGGCGCGTGAGGGCCGGCGACCTGCTGGGCTTCGCGGCGGGCGCGCTCTCCGGCCACCGCCTGCGCGCCGGGCTCTCGCTGCTGGGGGTCGCGATCGGCGTCGGCTCGGTGATCCTCCTGACCAGCCTGGGCGAAGGGGCGCGCCGCTACGTCACCGGCGAGTTCGAGGTCCTCGGCAGCAACCTGCTGATCGTGATTCCCGGGAAGATCGAGACCTCCGGCGCCCCGCCGATCTTCGGCAGCTCGACCAACGACCTGACGGTCGAAGATGCCGAGGCGGTCGAGCGGCGGGTCCCGCTCGTGCGCCGCGTCGTGCCGCTGGTCGTGGTGCTGACCAAGGCCCAGGCCGGCTCGCTCGAGCGCGACGTCGTCGTGGCCGGGGTCTCGCCCGCGATGAAGCCGGTGCGGAAGATCGCGGTCGCGCTCGGGCAGTACCTCCCGGAGGGCGACCTGGACCGCGGGGCGCGCGTGGCGGTGCTGGGCGCGAAGATCCGCGACGAGCTGTTCCCCGGCCAGAACCCGCTCGGCGCGGCGATCCGGCTGGGCGACGAGCGCTTCCGCGTGATCGGCGTGATGGGCCAGCGCGGCACCTCGCTGGGCGAGAACCTCGACGAGGTGATCCACGTGCCGGTCGCGCACGGGCTGAAGCTGGCCAACCGGCGCGGGCTGTTCCGGCTGCTGATCGAGATCACCTCGCACGAGGACACCGAGGCGGCCAAGCAGCAGGTCCTGGCGGTGCTCAGGGAGCGCCACGGCGGGGTCGAAGACGTGACGGTGCTGACGCAGGACGCGGTCCTTTCGACCTTCAACCGGATCCTCGCGATCCTGACCGCCGCGCTGGCCGGGATCGCGGCGATCTCGCTCTCGGTCGCGGGGATCGGGATCATGAACGTCATGCTGGTCTCGGTCTCCGAGAGGACCCGCGAGATCGGCCTGCTCAAGGCGCTCGGCGTGACGCGGCGGCAGGTCGTCGGCGTCTTCCTGGCCGAGGCGGCGATCCTCTCGACGATCGGCGGGCTGGTCGGCGTCGGGCTCGGGTTCGCGCTGGGCCGCGCGGTGCGGCTGGCCTACCCCGCCTTCCCCGTCGCCGCGCCGGGCTGGGCCGTCGCCGCGGCGATCGGCGTTTCGGTCGCGGTCGGGCTGCTCTTCGGCGTGCTGCCGGCGCGGCGCGCGGCGCGGCTCGACCCGGTCGCCGCGCTCGCCGGGAGGTGAGCGTGGGCCTGGGCGACCTGCTGCGCCTGGCCTGGGGCTCGATCGCGGCGCACCGCCTGCGCTCGACGCTGACGATGCTGGGGATCACGATCGGGATCGCCTCGGTGATCCTGCTGACCTCGATCGGCGAGGGGACGCGCGTCTTCATCACGAGCGAGTTCTCGCAGTTCGGGACCAACCTGCTGGCGGTGCACCCCGGAAACACCCGCACCACCGGCGTCCCCGGCTCGATCGTGGCCACGCAGCGCAAGCTGACGGTCGAGGACGGCGAGGCGCTGCTGCGCGTGCCGGGGGTCGAGAAGATCGTGCCGCTGGCGATCGGCCAGGCCCGGGTCGAGGCCGGCAGCCGCGGCCGCTCGGTCTACGTCTACGGCGTCAACCACGAGGTCCCGGCGGTCTGGAAGTTCCGGATCCGGCTGGGCCGATTCCTGCCGCCGGAGGACCCGCGGCGCGGCTCGGCCGTGACCGTCCTGGGCCCGAAGCTGCAGCGCGAGCTGTTCGGCGACCGGAACCCGCTGGGCGAGTACGTCCGGATCGGCGGCGAGCGCTTCCAGGTGATCGGCCTGCTCGAGCCCAAGGGACGGTTCCTCGGGTTCGACCTCGACGACACCGCCTACATCCCGGTCGGTCGCGCGCTGAAGCTCTTCAACCGCGACGAGCTGGTCGAGGTCGACGTGATGTTCTCGCCGGGACTCGACGGCGCCCGCGTGGCGCAGGGCGTGAAGGACGTGATGATCGCCCGCCACGGCGAGGAGGACTTCAACGTCGTGACCCAGGACGAGATGCTCGGCGTGCTCGACCGCGTGATGGGGATCGTCAGCGCGGCGGTCGGCGGGATCGGTGCGATCTCGCTGGTCGTCGGCGCGATCGGGATCCTGACCATGATGTGGATCGCGGTCAACGAGCGGACCGCCGAGATCGGCCTGGCCAAGGCGCTGGGGGCCACGGCGGGCCAGGTCCAGGCGCTGTTCCTGGTCGAGGCGGGCATGCTCTCGCTGCTGGGGGGCGTGCTGGGGGTGGCGGCCGGGATGGGGATCGCGCGGCTGCTGCGGGCGGCGCTGCCCGAGCTGCCGGTCCACACCCCCGCGGGCTACGTCGTGGCGGCGCTCCTGGTCAGCCTGGCGGTGGGACTGGCGAGCGGGGTGATGCCGGCCCGGCGCGCCGCGCGGCTCGACCCGATCGAGGCGCTGCACGCGGAGTAGCGAAGCCCCTACTTCGCCTTTTTCTTCCCGCCCGACCCGGCCGGCTTCTGGCCGGTCGCCTTCTCGTAACGCTTGAGCGCCTCGGGCATGTCCTTCTTCAGCCGTTCGATCCGCTGCTCGTCGGAGGGGTGGGTGCTGAGGAAGGCGGGCGGCTTGCCCGATCCCTTCGAGGCCTCCGCCATGCGCTGCCAGAGGCCGATCGAGGCTCGCGGGTCGTAGCCCGCCATCGCCATGAAGTTGATCCCCATCCTGTCGGCCTCGCTCTCTTGCGAGCGGCTGAAGGGAAGCAGGATCCCGACCTCGGCCCCCGCGCCGAAGGCGGCCATCGCCAGCGCCTGCGTCTCGGCCGACTTCCCGGAGAGTGCGGCCCCGAGCGTCGCCCCACCGAGCTGCGTCGCGAGCTGCTGGCTCATCCGCTCGGCCCCGTGCTGGGCGATCGCGTGCGCGACCTCGTGCCCCATCACCACCGCCAGCCCGGTCTCGTCGCGGGTGATCGGCAGGATCCCGCTGTAGACGACGACCCGGCCGCCGGGCATGCACCAGGCGTTGACCTGCTTGTCCTCGACCAGGTGAAACTGCCAGTCGTAGCCGGCGAGCAGGTCGGCGTAGTCGTTCTTCTTCATGTACCGCTCGACCGCGGCCTGGATCCGGCGGCCGACCCGCTCGACCATCTCCGCGTCGGGCGTCCCGCGGACCGGCGGGTTCTTCTTCAGGAACTTCCCGTACTCGGTCGCGGCGAGCGCGTTGACCTCGCTTCCCGAGACCAGGCTGAGCTGCTTGCGGCCGGTCATCGGGACGGTCGCGCAGCCGGCGAGCAGCAGCACGGCGGCGAGCAGGGCGAGGCGGCGGACGGTGTGGGCGATCATGCGCGCTCCTCCTTCCGGTGGCGCAGGAATTCGTAGACGGCGGGCAGGACCGAGATCACGATGATCGCGATGATCACGACGCTGAAGTTGTCGCGGACGAACGGCAGGTTGCCGAAGAAATAGCCCCCGAGCACGCAGACCATGACCCACAGGAGCGCGCCCGTCACGTTGTACATCGCGAAGCGCGGATAGCTCATCTCCCCGACCCCGGCCAGGAAGGGGGCGAAGGTCCGGACGATCGGGACGAATCGCGCGATCACGATCGTCTTGCCGCCGTACTTCTCGAAGAAGCGGTGGGTCCGATCGATGTACTCCTTCCGGAAGATCCGGCTGTCCTTCATCTCGTACACCCGGTGGCCGATCCGGCGGCCGACCGCGTAGTTGACGGCGTCCCCCAGCACCGCCGCGACGAACAGCACCAGCATCACGAGCGGCAGCGAGAGCGAACCCTTGGCCGCGAAGACGCCGGACGCGAACAGCAGCGAGTCCCCGGGCAGGAAGGGCGTGACGACCAGCCCCGTCTCGCAGAAGACGACGACGAAGAGCAGGGCGTAGGTCCAGGTGCCGTAGGCCTCGATGATCTTCGCGAGGTACTTGTCCAGGTGCAGGAAGACGTCGATCGCGGTCTGGATCAGCTCCACGGGGCCCTCGCCGGCGGGGCACGCGGCAGGGCGCGCCCGGGGCGGCATTCTGACCCGGCTCCCGCGGGCCGCCAAGGGGAGCCCGCCCGGCGCGCCCGTTTCCGCGGCCCGCTGGCGCCCCGCCCCGGCACCGCTAGAATCGTCGTTCCTCGTGGCCGGGCCGGCGGTGCCCGCCGTCCTGCGTCCCGGGCCGCAACAAAGGAGACACCATGAAGCGCCTCGCCCTGCTCACCCTCGCGCTCGCCGTCCTGCTCGGCATCTCCGCCGTCGCGCTGGCGGGCGTCCCCAACGAAGTCACCCTGACCGGCAACGTCGCCTGCGGCAAGTGCACCCTCAAGCTGGAGGGGGCGGCGACCTGCCAGGACGTGCTCGTCGTCGCCGGCAAGGACGGCGCCGCGCCGACTTACTACTACTTCGCCAAGAACGACACGATCGAGAAGTACGGCCACGGCTGCACCGGCGAGAAGCCGGCCGTCGTCACCGGCGTCGTGGCCGAGAAGGATGGCAAGAAGTGGATCGTCGCCACGAAGATCGTGGACGCCAAGAGCTAGCTCCCGCGGCGCCGGAGGGCGGCGACGCCGCCCTCCGGCGCTCCCAGGCGCGCGCCGTCGCCCGGGCCGGCGGCGCGGGGCGCGTGGCCCCCGGCGCCGGCAACCTCGTCCGCCGCTCCCTTCCCGCCGACGGCGTCCCGCTCCCCTTCGTGGTCGAGGTCGAGGGGCTCCCCAACCTGCTGCACGAGTTCGTGCACTTCGTCCTGCGCCCGCCGCTGGCGGTCGACCACGGCTTCGACTACGGCCGGATACCGTTCGACACCTCGGAACCCGAGCAGAGGCGGTGGCTCTGGGAGGAGCTCGCCTGCTGCGTGGTGAGCTGCGCTTACCTCGCCGCGCGGCCGGAGCGGGTCGAGCCCTGGTTCGCCGAGCAGCTCGGGATCCAGCACCACTTCTACGGCTACCCGGGACCGGCGGAGTTCCTGCCCCACGTCGCGGCGCTCGCCGCGGCGCACGGCGCCGAGCTCGAGGCGGTCGTCGACGAAGCCTACGCGGCGGCGGCGGCCCACCTCGCGGCGGCCGGTGCGGCCGACCCCGCGCCACCCCGGCGGCTCGGCTTCGCGCCGCTGTTCGAGGACCTGCTCGCTACAACCCGGCGAGGATCTGCGCCAGGATGATCTTCGAGATCGTCGCCACCGGGTAGACCGCGGCGTAGGCGACGTTCGGCGTCTCCGACCCGGTGTGCGAGTTGGCGAACGACAGCGCCGCCGGCTGGGTGTGGATCCCCGCGACCAGCCCCAGCGTCGTGATCATGTCGAAGCCGAAGACACGGCGCGAGAGCAGGATCGCCGCGGTCGCCGACAGCACCGTGATCAGCCCCCCCGCCAGCAGCAGCGGCAGCCCCTGCTTCTCGAAGGTCGCGACGAAGGTCGCCCCGGCGCGCGTCCCGACGCCGGCCAGGAACAGCAGGATCCCCAGCTGGCGCAGCGTGAGCGACGCGTTGGCCGGCATCGTCCAGACGATCGGCCCGGTCCGCCCGAGCCGGCCGAGGACCAGGCCGACGACGAGCGGGCCGCCGGCCAGGCCCAGCGACATCGTCTGGCCGCCCGGCAGCGGGATCGGGAAGGTCCCGAGGAAGACCCCCAGGATCAGCCCGAAGCTGAAGGACATGAAGTCGGTCTCGGTCAGGTCGCGGAGCGGGTCGCCGACGACCTGCGACACGCGGTCCAGGTCGCGCGCGTGGGCCACCGCGCGGATGTGGTCGCCCAGCTCGAGGGTCGTGTCGGCCTCGGGCGTGATCGCGATCCCGCCGCGCCGGATCCGGCTGACCACCACCGGGCAGCCGCAGGCCGCGGACAGCTCCGACAGCTTCGTCCCGGCGGCCTTGCGCTGCAGCACGACCAGGTCGCGGTGGGCGATGTCCGAGCCGAAGCGCTCGTCGTGCTCGCCGACCAGGGGCCCGATCAGCAGCATGGCGCGCTCGATCGCGTCGGGCGGGCCGACGCCGACGAGGACGTCGCCGGCTTGCAGCGGCAGCTCCGGGGTGACGAGAAGCTCCTGGTCTCCGCGCTTGACGCGCGTGAAGACCATCCCGGTCAGCTCCGCGAAGCGGCCCTCCTCGAAGGCCTTGCCGATCAGCTGGGGGTTGGCGATCCGGAGCTCGCGCGTGACCAGGTCGTCGCCGCCCAGGCCGCTGGCGGCGCGCGCCTTCCGGTCCTCCTCCTTGAAATCGACGCGCGCGATCCGCGTCGCGACCTGCATCACGAGGATCAGCCCGACCACGCCGAGCGGGTAGGCGATCGAGTAGCCGACCGTCGGACCGTCCGCGGCGCCCGCCGTCACGACGCCGCGCAGCCGCTCGATCGCCGCCGCGAGAGCGGGCGTGTTGGTCAGCGCGCCGCAGAACAGCCCGGTCGCGACCGGCGCCCCCGTCGCCAGCAGCAGTCCGACGCCCCACGCGCCGACCGCGGCCACGACCGGGATCAGCGTCCCGGCGAGCGTGAAGTGCAGCCCCTGGCGCCGGAAGAGGTTGAAGAACATCGGGCCCGACTGCAGGCCGATGATGTAGACGAAGAGGATCAGCCCGAGCAGGTAGACGAACTCGGGCAGCACGAAGTGCTTCGGATCGACGGCCCCGAAGACGAGGCCGACGAACAGCACGGCCGCCACGCCGAGCGAGAACCCCCGGAAGCGGATCGCGCCGAGGAACCAGCCGAGCCCGATGACCGCGAAGAGCAGGGCGACGGGGGAGGTGGCGAGCAGGTCGTAGAGGCCGGCGAGCAAGGCGGAGGATCCTCCGGGGCGGGCTGGTCAGGATACGGGAGCCCGCCGCCGGGCGGAAGCACCTCGGTGCAGCGTCGCTCGCTCCCCGCTCGGAGCGGATCCCGAGCGAAGCCGGGCACCCGTGACAGCCGCCGTCGGAGTTGGCAGACTCGCCGCCGGAGGCCGCCGTGCGGATTCTCGTGGTCGAGGACGATCCCAAGATCGCGTCGTTCGTCTCGCGCGGCCTGCGCGAGGCGGGTCACGCCGTCGACCTCGCCGCCGACGGTCCGGCCGGCCTCGCGCTGGCGATCGCCCACGCCTACGACGTCGCGATCGTGGACGTGATGCTCCCCGGCCTCGACGGCCTCGCGCTGGTGACCCGGATGCGGGAGAAGGGTTCGACCACGCCGGTCCTGATCCTCTCGGCGCGGCGCACCGTGGACGACCGGGTCAAGGGGCTGACCGCCGGCGGCGACGACTACCTGACCAAGCCGGTCGCCGGCGCCGAGCTGGCGGCGCGGGTCCAGGCCCTCGCGCGCCGCGCCGCGGCCGCCCCGGCCGCGCCGGCCGGCGAGCCGACGCGGCTGGTCGCCGGCGAGCTGACGATCGACCTGGTGGCGCGCCGGGTCGAGCGCGCGGGCCGCCCGATCGAGCTGCGCCCGCGCGAGTTCGCGCTGCTGGAACTGCTGGCGCGCCACGCCGGCGAGGTCGTGCCCAAGACGATGATCATGTCGCAGCTCTGGGGTTACAGCTTCGACCCGCGCACGAACGTGGTCGACGTGCTGGTCCACCGGCTGCGCGAGCGGCTCGACCAGGGGTTCGAGCGCAAGCTGCTGCGCACCGTGCGCGGGGTCGGGTATGTCCTCGAAACCGCCTGACGCGCTGCCGCGCCTCGGCCTGCGCCTGGGGGCGTGGTACGCCGCGCTGTTCGTCGTCGGCGCGCTGCTGCTGACCGTGCTGACCTACCTGCTGCTGGCCAGCTCGCTCCAGGCCCGCGACCGCCAGATCGTGACCACGACGCTCGAGCGCTACGCCGGGGCCTACCTGCGCGGCGGGCTCCCGGCGCTCGACGAGACGATCGTCGCCGACCGGGTCGCCGGCCGGCACGAGCGGCTGCTGGTGCGCGTCGTCGGGCGGACGGCCCAGGCCCTCTTCTACACCCTCCCGACCGACTGGCGCGGCTTCGACCTGGCGCGGCTCGACCAGCGGCCGCCTCCCGGCCGGACCGCCTGGACGCGCATCCCCTCGCCCGACGGCCAGGCCACGCTCGAGGTCGAGTCGGTGGTGCTGGCGGACGGGACGCTGTTCCAGGTCGGCAAGAGCACCGAGAGCCGGGCCGAGCTGCTCGAGCGCTTCCGGGCGCTCTCGGCGCTGATCCTCGGGATCATCGTGCTCGCCGCGCTGGCCGGCGGAACGCTGGTCACGCGGCGCGCGCTGCGGCCGCTGCACCTGCTGTCGGCGACGGTGTCGAACATCCTCGAGACCGGGCGCCTGTCCGAGCGCGTCCCGGTGCGCGCCGGCGGCGACGCGCTGGAGGAGACCGGGGTCCTCTTCAACCGGATGCTGGCCCGGCTCGAGGCGCTGGTCGACGGGATGCGCGGCTCGCTCGACAACGTCGCCCACGACCTGCGCACGCCCCTGGCGCGGCTGCGCGGGGTGGCCGAGGGGGCGGTGGCGCGCGCCCGGACGGAGGCCGAGCTGCGCGAGGCGCTGGCCGAGGTGCTGGAGGAGACCGAGCGGGTCTCGGGGATGCTCGACACGCTGATGGACATCTCGGAGGCCGAGACCGGCGCGATGGCGCTGAACCGCGAGCGGCTCGACGCCGGCGAGTTGCTGCGCGAGGCGGTCGAGCTCTACGGCGACGTCGCCGAGGAGGGAGGGATCGCGCTGCGCGCCGAGCCGGCGGAGGGGCTGGCGCTCGACGCCGACCGGCAGCGGATGCGCCAGGTGTTGTCGAACCTGGTCGACAACGCGCTGAAGTACACCCCCGAGGGGGGGCAGGTCGTGCTGCGGGCGCGGCCGGGCGTGGGGCGCGTCGCGATCGAGGTCGCCGACGACGGCCCCGGGATCGCGGCCGAGGACCTGCCGCGGATCTGGGACCGGCTCTACCGCGGCGACCGCAGCCGGTCCGCCCGCGGGCTGGGGCTGGGGCTCTCGCTGGTCCGGGCGATCGTCGAGGCCCACGGCGGGATGGCCTCCGCCGGCCCCACGCCGGGGGGCGGGGCGACCTTCCGGATCGAGCTTCCAGCAGCCTCCCTTTCACGCCTGTCATCTTCGTGAAAGCGACATGTCAGGGGCCGCGTGGTCTGCTGTCCGCGAGCTGGTTCACCGCTCCGGAAAGGACCACCCGATGCAGACCACCGACTCGAACGCCTCCTCCCGCTCCACCCGCTTCCCGCGGCGCGCCGGGATCGCCGGGCTCGCCCTGGCTGCCGCCTTCGCCGCCTCCGTGGTGGGCTGGGCCGTAGCCGGGCGCGACGCGACGCCCGCGATCGCGGGCCCGGCCGCGCCGGCCGTCGCCGCCGTGGACCCGGCTTCGCCGGCCCCGTCCGTCTCCCCCGCGCTCGCGGCCCAGCCGCTGCGTGCCTCCTACGCCGACCTGGTCGCCAGGGTCGCGCCGGCCGTCGTGACGATCCGCGCCGAGCGGGTGGTGAAGCCGGCCAACCAGGCGATGCCGTTCCCGGACGACCCGATGTTCCGCCGCTTCTTCGGCGACCGGCTGCCCCCCGGGCTCCCCGGCGGCCCGGGCGGCGGGCATCGCGAAGGGGGTCTCGGCTCCGGCGTCGTCGTCCGCGACGACGGGATCATCCTGACCAACCACCACGTGATCGAGGGTGCCGGCGAGATCAAGGTCGAGCTCTCCGACCGCCGCGTCTACGACGCCAAGGTCGTCGGCACCGACCCGCCGACCGACCTGGCGGTGCTGCGGATCGACGCGCAGCGCCTCCCCTACCTGCCGCTCGGCGATTCCTCGGCGGTCCGCGTCGGCGACGTCGTGCTCGCCTTCGGCAACCCGCTCGGCGTGGGCCAGACCGTGACGATGGGGATCATCAGCGCCAAGGGCCGCCACACCGGACTCAACGACGGCGGCTTCGAGGACTTCCTGCAGACCGACGCGCCGATCAACCGCGGCAACTCCGGCGGAGCGCTGGTCGACCTCGACGGACGGCTCGTCGGGATCAATTCGCAGATCATGTCGCCTTCGGGCGGGAACATCGGGATCGGGTTCGCGATCCCGGCCTCGATGGCGGGCAGCGTGATGAACCAGCTGCTCGACGGCGGGACCGTGCGCCGCGGCCAGCTCGGGGTGACGATCCAGCCGGTCACGCCGGAGCTGGCGCGGGGCCTGGGGCTCGACGACCTCTCGGGCGCGCTGGTCAGCAGCGTCACCGAGGGGAGCGCGGCGGCGCGGGCCGGGGTCGAGCGCGGCGACGTGATCGTCAGCCTCGACGGCCAGCGGGTCGCCGACGGCAACGAGCTGCGCAACCTCGTCGCCGGGACCGCGCCCGGCTCGCGCGTGGCGCTCGGCGTGCTGCGGGACGGTTCGCCGCGGGAGCTGTCCGTGACGCTCGGCGAACTGGCGCCCAAGACGGAGAAGGTTGCGGCCGCGGCCGGACCGGCGGACGACTTCCGGCTGGGGATCGGCGTGCGCCCGGTCGGCCGCGAGGACCTCGACGAGCTGGGCCTGCCGGCCGGAACGCGCGGCCTCAGGATCACCGAGGTCGACCCGGAGGGGGCGGCCGCGGCGGCCGGACTGGCCCCGGGAGACGTGATCGAGCGCGCCAACAACCAGCCGGTCGGCTCGGTGGCCGAGCTGAAGGCGGCGCTCGAGCGCTCGGGTGACCGGCCCGCGGTCCTGCTGGTGCAGCGCCAGGGGAACGCACTCTTCATCGCGGTCGAGCGCCCGCGCGACTGAGTGCCACCGGCTCCTGCGTTCCTCCCTGCTCCTCCCTGCCCTTCACGGCGCGGCGAAGTGCACCCGCACTTCGCCGCGCAGGCTGCTGACCAGCCACGCCGCCGTCGCGCGCGCCAGGTCGGCCGGTCGCAGCACCCGCTCGGCCACCACCCCGCGCGCCAGCAGCTCGCCGCGCAGCACGCCGCCCAGCAGGCCGCACCGACGCGGCGGCGTGAACCGGCCGCCGTCGAGGTCCAGCACCAGGTTCCCCCGCGTGAACTCCGTCAGCTCCCCCGACTCGTTGAGCAGCAGCACGTCGTGCACGCCGGGGTGATCGGCGCGCCGCGTCTCGTAGACCGCGCGCTGCGTCGTCTTGTGGTGCAGGAAGAGGTCGTCGCGCGAGACCGGGCGCGGGCAGAGCGCGACCGGGAGCGGGCCGGCGGGCAGGGGCTCGAGCGGCAGCGCCTCGGCCCGCACCGTGCCGTCCTCCGCCAGGACGAGGCGCAGCCGCCACGCCCCGGGATCCAGCTGCTCGATCCGCCGGCGTGCCGCCCCCTCGGCCGCCGCGGGGTCGAAGGGCCAGCCGAAGTAGCGGGCCGACGCCCTCAGCCGCGCCAGGTGCGCCGGCAGGCGCACGGCGCGGCCCGCCTCGACCCGCAGCGTCTCGAACAGCTCGAACGGCGGCGGCGGCGGCGCGAGCACGGCCGACTTCAGGCGCACCTCGCGGTACTCGGCGGCCGCGTCCGAGCCCCAGGTGATCCCGGCCCCCGCGCCGTACTCGACGCGCCCGGCCTGGCGGTCGACGACGGCGGTCCGGATCGGGACCGAGAAGGTCGCGGCGCCGCCGGGGGCGATCAGCCCGATCGCGCCGCAGTAGACCCCGCGCGGCGCGCGCTCGAGCGCGGCGATCGTGCGCATCGTGCTGGCCTTCGGCGCGCCGGTGACCGAGCCGCTCGGGAAGAGTGCCCCGAACAGGTCGACCAGGCCGGTACTGGGGCGCAAGGTCGCGGTCACGGTCGAGGTCATCTGCAGCAGCGTCGGGTGGCGGCGACCCGGCCGAGGTCGCTGCGCAGGAGGTCGACGATCATCACGTTCTCGGCGCGGTCCTTCTCCGCCGCCGCCAGCGCCGCGGCGCGGGCGTCGTCCTCGTCCGGGAAGCGGCCGCGCGCCGCCGTGCCCTTCATCGGGCGGACCGCGATCCAGTCCCCTTCCCGCCGGAAGAACAGCTCGGGCGAGGCCGAGGCGATCGCGAAGCGGCCGAGGTCGAGGTAGGCGGCGTAGCCGCCGCGCTGGCGCGCCGCCAGGCGCCGCCAGAGCGCGAGGGGATCGCCCGCGAAGGGCGCGGCGAGGCGCAGCGTCAGGTTGACCTGGTAGGTGTCGCCGCGGGCGATCGCCGCCCTCACGGCCGCGACCGCGTCGAGCCACGCGGCCTCGTCGGTGTCGGGCTCCAACCGCTCGGCCGGGCCCGGCGACCGGGTTCCCGCCGGGACGGCGACCGGCTCGTCCTCCGCCGCGTCGAACAGCGCGAACCACGCGGACGGAAGCGGTCCCGGCGGGTGCGCGACCAGCGCCGCGTCGAAGGCCGGGGCGGCCTCGTAGGCCACGAAGCCGGCGGCCCAGCGGCCCGCCGCGGCCGCGCGCTCGACCTCGCCGAGCAGCGCCGGCACCTCGGCCGGCGCGCGCGCCTCGAGCACCGCGACCGGGTCGGCGAAGCGCCGAGGTACGACGCTCCGCGCGGCATCCTCGAACCGGAAGAGGGCGGCGGGCACGGCGCGGCTCACCTGGGCAGGAGAGCCCTGGTCTCCTCGAGCGTGCGGCGCGCGATCTCCGCCTGGACCGCGCGCACCGCGTCCGGGGCCGGCGCCGACGCGCGCCACGATGCGAGCGCCTGCTCCGCCGTCTCGAGGTTCCTCCGCTCGATCGCCAGCAGCCCGTCCACGACGCGCCGCTCGTTGGCGCGCAACGCGTCGACGCGGACGAATCGTTTCAGCTCGCCGCGGGTGGCCGGGTAGAAGACCGACTTCACCGCGTCGAAGGACCGCGTCAGCGGGGCGGGCTCGGGCGAAGCGGCGAGTTCGGCCGGAACGCCGCGGGCCGCGACCCAGGCCGGGACCGCGACGCCGGTGACCGGTTGACCGAGGATCACCCAGGCGGTCGCCAGCAGCGGGTTCTCGCCCGGCCGGACCCCGGAGATCACGACGGCGGACGCGGTCGCGTCGCGACAGATGCTGTCGCCGACGTAGGCGTAGGGCCCGGCCGGCGGCGCCGCGCCGAGCGGGTCGCTGCCCAGCGCCTCGTTGGCCAGGTCGCGCGTGACCCGCGCGAGGAGCAGCGGCGTGTCGAGCCTCCCGGCCGCCGCCGCCGCCTCGAGCAGCGTGCCGGCGCGACGGCGCCGCAGCGTCCCCGAGCCGCGCTGGTCGTCGCCCGAGTCGCTGTAGTTGCTGCGCACGAGCAGCCCGCGCGGTGCAAGCGCCCTGTCGGTCGCGTCGAAGCGCCGGTAGGCCTTGCGCGAGGTCTCGAAGTAGGCCGCGCCGCCCCGCGCGTCGATCGTGCCGAAGTTCGAGGCGACGGCGCGGCCGCCGGGGTTCGTCCGGTCGAGCAGGGCCTGGAACTCGTCGAGGCTGGCGCAGGTCTGCAGCGCGAGCCGCATGAACTCGCCGTCAGCCTCCTCGTCGTCCTCCTCGATGTTGTAGGAGGCGGAGTTCATGATCGCAAAGCCGGCGTCGTTGACGCCGGCCCAGATCTTCATCCCGGCGGCGTCCCCGGTGTCGACCAGCCCGACGAAAGCGTGCCGGCCGTCCGCGTTGTAGACGAGCTGGTTGGCCAGGTTGTCGGCGTCGCGGTTCTTCCAGAGGATCGGGCGGCCATCGGCGGTCGCGGCCCCCGAGATCACCGCGGTCGTGCAGCCGAGGACGGCGGGAGGCACCCCGGCGGCCGCGAGGAGCGCGAGGCCGGCAGCCAGCGCCGGCAGGCCGCGGCCGGGGGGACGGGGCGACATGGACGGTCTCCTCTCGAGTGGGCAGTCTATCCGATCGCTTCCGGACCCCGGCGTCGCACGGGCCGGCCGCCGTCGCCCGGGCCGATTGCCGTGGCCGGCGGCTCCCCGCGCCGCGCCGCGACCCCGCCGTCACCGAGCCTCCCGCCGTCCGGGCGACCGTGGAATAATGCTGGGTCTTCCAGGTGTAAGAAGGACGGGGGCACGATGCGGATCGGAGTGCGGTCGGCCCGGGCGGCCGGCGGGGCGAGGCGAGGGGGGCTGGCGATCGTCCTGGCCGGGTTCCTCGCGGTCATGCTTCCGGTTCCGGCCAGCGCGTCGCCGGCCGATACGGCCGCGGCCGACGGCTCGCTCTCGGACCCCTTCCCGTCCAGCCTTTACGTCGAGCGTGACGTCAAGGTGGCGGCGCGCCGCTCGGGCGTGATCGAGAAGGTACTGGTCGACCGCGGGCAGTCGGTGCGCGCCGGACAGGCGCTGGCCCTGCTCGAGACCGACCTCGCGACGCACGAGGTCGAGCTGGCGCAGGAAGAGCTGCGGCTCGCGGAAGCCGAGCTGCAGCGCGTGGCGCCGCTGGCCTCGTCGGGGATCGTCTCGCAGCAGGAACTGCAGCAGAAGCAGATCGACCGCGACCTGGCGCGGACGCGGCTCGCCCGCGAGAAGGCCATGCTCGACCGCTGCACGGTCCAGGCTCCCTTCGCCGGCGTGGTCGCGGAGCGCTGGGCGGTTCTCGGCGAGCGGGTCCAGGAGGACGACAACACGCCGCTGTTCCGCATCGTCGCCTCTGGCCCGCTGCGGGCGCGCGTCGACCTGCCGGAGGCGATGCTGGCCCGGGTCGCGGTGGGCGGCCGGGCCGCGGTCGCACTCGACCGCGATCCCTCCGCCGTCCACCCGGCGCGCGTGGTCTTCGTCAGCCCGTCGGTCGACGCGGCCAGCGGGACCGCCCCGGTGATCGTCGAGCTGCCGGCGAACGGTCCCGCGCTGCGCCCCGGCTCGGCGGTGACGGTGCGGCTGGCGCTGGGAACGGGCGCGGCGGCGGGGGGGCGGAGCGGGCGATGAGCCCGCGCCTCGCGGCGCGCAGCGGGGCGAGGCGCCGGCCGCCGGCAGCCCACGCGGCCCCGAACCTGCTGGTCCACGAGCTGAAGCACCTCGCGGGCCGGCTGCAGCTGCTGAACGAGAACCTGCCCGGCCACTTCGGCGACCCCGAGTTCCGGGAGAGCGCCTGGGAGCTGCTCGACGACACCGTTCGCCAGCTGCGCCGCCTCGCCGCGGAGATGCACGAGCGCGAGGGCCGGCTGATGGTGAAGCTGCGCGTCGACCTCAACGAGATCCTCGACGACGCGCTGGCCTCCTGCCATCCCGACCTCGCGGGCGCGGTCGAACTGGAGGAGCGCCTGACCGACCTGCCGCCGATCTGGGGCGACCGGTTCCTGCTGCGCCGGGCCTTCTCCTGCACGATCGAGAACGCGCTCGAGGCGATGGCGGGGCGCGGCACGCTGCTCGTGGCGTCGGGCGTGGTGCGGCGCGGCGGGCGGCCCCGCCTGCTGGTCGAGTTCATCGACGACGGGCCCGGCATGTCACCCGAGTTCAAGCGCCGCCTGCTGGCCCGGCAGTTCGCGAGCGGCAAGTCCGACGGGCTCGGGCTGGGGGTCTACACGGTGCGGCAGGTCGTCGCGCTGCACGGCGGGACCGTCCGGATCACGAGCGCCCCGGGAGCCGGGACCGAGGTCCGCTTCTACTTTCCCGCGGACGAGGAGTGACGGGTGCCCGGGTCGCGCAGCGTGCTGCTCGTGGTCGAGGACGACCGCCTGCACGCCGACCAGCTGCGGTGGGCGCTCGGCGAGCAGTACGCCCTGCGCTTCGCGGTCGACCGCGACTCCGGGCTCGCCGCGCTGGCCGAGGCCGCGCCCGACCTGGTGCTGCTGGACCTCTGCATGCCGCCGGAGATGTCCCCCGAGGCCGGGCTCGCGGTCCTGCGCGCGGTCCGCGCGCGGGATCCCGACACGCCCGTCGTCGTGATGTCGGCGCTGGAGGAGCGCGAGCCGGCGCTGCGCGCAGTCGAGCAGGGGGCCTGGGACTTCTTCACCAAGCCGATCGACGTCACGGCGCTGAAGGTCGTGCTCTCGCGGGCGCTCGAGCGGCAGGCGCTGGCCCGCGAGAACCGGCGCCTGCGGGCCGACCTCGAGCGGCGCTTCCGGGTCGAGGGGATCGTCGGCGCTTCGCCGGCGATGGTCCGCGTCCTGGAGGCGATCCGGCGGGTCGCGGACAGCCCGGTGACGGTCACGATCGAGGGGGAGAGCGGGACCGGCAAGGAGCTCGTGGCGCGCGCGATCCACTACTCGGGGGCGCGGCGCAGCGGGCCCTTCGTCCCGGTCCACTGCGCGGCGCTGCCCGACTCGCTGGTCGAGTCGGAGCTGTTCGGCCACGAGAAGGGCGCCTTCACCGGCGCCGACGCGCCGCGCGTCGGGCGCTTCGAGGCGGCGCGCGGCGGGACGCTCTTCCTGGACGAGATCGCGACGCTGCCGCCGGCCGTGCAGGTCAAGCTGCTGCGCGTGCTCGAGGAGCGCGCCGTCGTCCGGCTCGGCTCGAACGAGCCGCGGCCGGTCGACATCCGGCTGGTCGTCGCCACCAACGAGAGCCTCGAGGCCCGGGTCGCGCGGAAGGAGTTCCGCGAGGACCTCCTGTTCCGGATCCGCGGCTTCCCGATCCTGGTCCCGCCGCTGCGCGAGCGGCGGGAGGACATCCCGCTGCTGGCCGAGCACTTCCTGCGCACCGCCTGCGAACGCAACGGACGGCCCGCCAAGCACCTCGACGCCGAGGCGCGGCGCGAGCTGACGGCCCGGCGCTGGCCGGGGAACGTCCGCGAGTTGCTGCACGCGATGGAGAACCTGGCGCTCACGGTGGACGGGGAGACGGTGCGGCCGGAGGACCTGCCTCCGCCCCCGGAGTCGCTGCCGCCGCTGGGGGCGATGGACGACGCTCCGTCCGACTTCAAGACGGCCGTCCTGCGCTTCGAGCGCCAGCTGCTCGAGGGGGCGATCGCCCGCGAAGGCGGCGTGAAGGCCCGCGCCGCCCGGGCACTCGGACTCGACCCGGCCCAGATGAAGTACCTGGTCCGGAAGCACGGGCTGAGGTAGGGGCGGGAGCGGCCGTCGCTTGGGTGACTTTTTCACCCCCTCGTGGATGAGGAATTATCCCTGACCTCGTACAAACTAGTATTCAATGTCGCTTCTTTGAAGTGTCATCTGTCTTGAAATGAATGACTTAGCGTGTCGAGAAGCCCGGCGCGGGAGGTGGCACGCGGTGTGCAAATCCATCTTCGTCCACCAGATGGGACGGGAGAACAGATGATGAGCAAGCCCAAGAGCGTGACGATCAAGTTGACCGAGAAGCAGCGGACGCAGATCAAGTCCGCCACCGGCGTCGATCACTCCGAGATCCGCGTCGAGTCCTTCGACGGGAAGGTCGGGAACGAGCTCGCTGCCAAGACCCCGCTTCGTGCCAAGACCCCGCTGGCGGGCAAGAGCGCCCTGGCCAAGAAGAACCCGCTCGCCGCCAAGAGCGCCCTGGCCAAGAAGAACCCGCTCGCCGCCAAGAGCGCACTGGCCAAGAAGAACCCGCTCGCCTCCAAGGCCGCTCTGGCCTCGAAGAGCGCCCTCGCCTCCAAGTCGGCGCTGGCCTCCAAGAGCGCCCTCGCCTCGAAGAGCGCCCTCGCCTCCAAGTCGGCGCTGGCCTCCAAGAGCGCGCTGGCCTCCAAGAGCGCCCTCGCCTCCAAGTCGGCGCTGGCCTCCAAGAGCGCCCTGCGCTCCTCGTCCTTCTAGTCCGGCGATCGATCGAGATGGAACGCGGCGGCCTCCGGCCGCCGCGTTCTTGTTTTCCGGGGCCGCCGCCGCGGTCTACCAGACCACGGTCGAGATCCAGCGCGAGAAGTTCCACCAGAGTTGCCCCAGCGCGCTGCGGGAGGGCCCCGAGAACTGCACGACGCCGCTCATCCCCGGGCGCAACTGCTCGCCGGGATTGTCGACGTCGACCAGCACCCGGACCTGGCGAGCCCGCCGCACCAGGTCGAGGTGGGCGCCGCCCCCCTCCGGGTCGACCGCCAACGGCGCGACGTCCCGGACGGTGGCGCGCAGCGTGCGCCCGGGCAGCGACTCGGCGCGCATCCGCGCCGGCTCGCCCGCCCGGACCTCCTCGATGTCCCGCTCCGAGAGCCGTGCTGCCAGCCGCGCCCGCGCCAGGCCGTCGATCACGCAGAGGGTCTCCCCTTCCGCGAGTTGACGGCCGGCCATCTCCTCGACGCGGTAGGTCGACACGATCCCCGCGATCGGCGCGGTCAGGACCAGCCGGCCCTGCCGCGCCTCGAGCATCGCCAGCCGGCTCTCCGCCGCCCGCGCCAGCTCGCGCGCCGCCGCCTCGGAGGCGGCGTCCCGCGCGTCGCGCGCGCGGGACGCCTCGCGCAGGGCGCGAACCCGGTCCGACTCCGCCTCGGCCCGGTCGGCTTCCAGTTCCGGACTGGCCAGCCGTGCCAGCTCGGCCCCCGCGGCGACGCGATCTCCCTCCCGCACGGCGACCGAGGTGACGAGCGCGTCCGACGGGACCCTCACCACGGCCCGTTCGGCCGGCTCGACGACGAACGGCCCGGTGATCCGCGTCGGCAGCGGCACGAGCAGCAGCGCCGCGGCCAGCAGCACCCCCGCGATCGCCACGCTCGCCTTCCCCTGGGCCGTCGCCAGCCACTCGCGCTTGTCCAGCCAGAGGTGGCGCACGAACCGGCCGAAGGCCTTGAGCTTGCTGCGCAGCAGCCAGTAGAAGAACAGCCCGAGCGCGAGGTAGCCGGCAGGGCCCAGCCAGCCGACGAACCAGCGTTCCAGGAAGTGGTAGATCACCGCGATCATCAGCACCATGTAGAGCACCGCGGCGAGCCCGTAGACCAGGTAGATCCGCCGGCGGCGGCGCGAGATCGCGCGCTCGGGCACCTCGAGCCGCAGCACGTGCTTCTTGAACAGCCCGCCGATGTACTCGAAGCTCTCCTCCCGCAGGTTCGGCACGTCGAGCCAGTCCATCAGCAGGTAGTAACCGTCCAGCTTGAGCAGCGGATTGACGTTGAGCACGATCACCGACAGCCCGGTGAAGAAGACGATCGTCAGCGCCAGCTGGTGGACCCACGACTCGGCCGGCGTGGCGAGCCAGATCACCGCCGCGACCGAGGCCATCATCAACTCGAAGTAGGGCCCCCCGAAGGTCGAGTAGAGGCGGTGCGACTGCTTCTCGAACAGGTACGAGTCGTCGATGTTGCAGTAGAAGGCCGGCTGGAAGTAGAAGATCATGAAGCCGATGTCGTGCACCTCGCCGCCGAAGCGCTTGCAGGTGAAGCCGTGCCCGAACTCGTGCCAGATGCTGACCCCGGCCAGCAGCGCGAAGAACCCGACCCAGCCCCAGAAGGTCTTGTCCTTGAAGTTCCAGATCTCGAAGAAGCCGGCCCAGTAGAGATCCCAGTGGTAGAACAGGAAGCCGAGCAGCGCGGCGAAGACCGCCATCCACGGCAGCACGAACCAGGGGGACCAGATCCAGCGGATCCAGGGCATGATCCGGTCCATGATCGCGTTGGGGTCGAACAGCGGGATGTGGACCTGGAAGATCGTCGAGCGCTCGGCGTCGTAGAAGCGCCGCTTCCGCATCGTCTTCAGCTTGTCCATCATCACCAGGTGCCGCTCGCGCTCGCCGCGCTCGAGCAGGTCCAGCCCCTTGAGCGCCTCGAGGTAGTCCTGCACGAAGGCCTCGGTCAGCGGCCGCTGGGGGTTCTTCGCGCTGAACTCGCGCGTGATCTCCTCGGGCGTGCGCGAGCCGTCGATCAGCGCCAGCAGGTCGTCCTCCCACGGCTCGAACTTGTAGAACTTCTGCGTCGCGCCGTCCTTGACGATGACGTAGTCCTCCTCGCGGGTCGCGAGGCGGCGGTAGACGACGCCCGGCTTCAGGCGCGGGCGCGCTGCGGCGGGGTTCACGGCAGCCAGCCCCAGATCACGTTCCACGCCCAGCGGGCGGGACGACGGAACAGCACGCGCCCCAGGCTCGCGCGCCCGCTGTCGATCTTGGCGCGGCCGGTCATGCCCGAGCGCAGCCCCTCCGGCTGCCCGTCGAGGCGGGCCCGGACCGTGAAGACCCGGCCGGCATCGGGGTCGTCGGTCGCGACCACGCCGACCTGCTCCACCGCGGCCCGGACGCGCGTCGTGGGGAGCGCGTAGAGCCGGACCTTCACCGGCATCCCCGGCCCCACCAGCCCGGCGTCGCGCTCCGGGACCAGGACCTCGATCTCCTGCCGGTCGATCTGGACGATGTCGCAGAAGACCTCGCCGCGCGCCAGCTTGAGCCCGGCCCGGTCCTCGATCCGGGGGGTCGCGACGACGCCGGACGCCCGGGCGCGGATCCGCGTCCGCGCCAGGTCGGTCTCCCAGCGCTCGACCTCGGCGGCGAGGCCGGCCAGCCGGGCCGCCTCCGCGGACGCCCCCGCCGCGTCCGCCTCGGCGCGGCGCGCGGCCAGCGCGCGCTCGGAGATCGCGCGACGGGCGCGGGCCTCGGCCAGGCCGGCCTGGATCTCGACGTCGTCGAGCCGCGCGAGTTCCTGGCCGGCCTCGACCGAGTCCCCCTCGCGGACGAGGACCTCGACCACCCGCCCCCCGGTCTCGGCCGCGGCCGGCACGCGGCGCTCGGGCAGCACGCGGGCGTCCCCCGCGATCCGCAGCGGAACCGGCACGAACAGCAGCGCGAGGGCGGCCAGCACGGCCCCCGCCAGCCAGGTCGCCCGCGTCCGGCCGAGTTTCTCCAGCCGGGCGGTGGTCCGCGCCAGCGGCTGCATCACCTGGCGCATCGGCATCTGGTCGAAGAGCGCCGCGTTGCGCAGGGCGACGGTGGCCTGCGCGCCGAGCAGCTGCGCGGCCTCGATGTCGCGCGCCGAGAAGGCGTAGGCCGCGGCCGACTCGAGGACCCAGGTCCCGAGCCGTCCCGCTTCGTCGGCCAGCGGCACGGCGAGGAAGCTGCGCATCCCGCTGCGCTCGAAGTAGGCCCCGAACTTCTCCCGCGTCTCGGGGCGGTCGCTGTCGATCGTCCCGTCGTCCTCCCGGACCACGTAGAGCCCTTCCTCCAGCCCGGAGGTCCACTCCAGAAGCCCCTTCAGTTCCTTCATCTCGGCCAGCGACTCGTCGACGAAGGTCTGGCCGCTGACGGCGGCGATCTCGAAGCGGCTGCCGCGCCGCACCCCGACCGCCGAGCGCTCGAAGGAGAGCAGCTCGGCCGGCCGGTGCACCAGCGTGAAGGCCACCTTCTTCGCGTCGAGCTGGGAGGTGAGTTCCTGCGACACGCCGAGGAGCTCTCCCAGGTCCGCCGCACGGCGCTCGGCGTCGAGCCGCCGCGCGTTGACGAGCGCGATCGCCGCGGTGGCGGCGATCTCCTGCAGGAAGGTCAGGTCGTCGCCGTCCAGCGGGTCGCCGTTGGCGCGGTTGACGACCTCGATCGCCCCCACGGCGTCGCCCTCGGCGGTGACGATCGGGACGCAGGCGGCCGTCGCGATCTCGAGCCCGGCGTCGACGTCGGGACGCGCCTCGAGGTCGGGGATCGCCTCGGCCTCGCCCGCGAGCATCGGCTCGCCGGCAGCCAGGGCCGCCCCGACCAGCCCCTCCGCGACGAGCAGTTCCCAGCCGGCGACGACCTCCGACGCGGTGCCGGCCGCGGCGACGACGCCGACCGACTCCTGGCCGGCGCCGAGCAGCCAGAGGTAGGCCTGCTCGACGTCGAGCGCGGCCTGCACGCGGTTGACGATCACGCCGGTCAGGTCGCTCAGCTCGACCGTCGCCGCGAACGAGCGCCCGATGTCGTAGAGCCGGGAGAGGCGCTCGATCACCTCGATCATGTCCTGCTGCGCACGGTCGCGCTCGCGGACCGCGGCCAGCGCCGATTCGGCGGCTCCCAGCGGCTCGGCCGCGGAGGCGGCGTCGGCGGTCGCGTAGGCCCCGTCGGCGCGACCGCGCTCGAGCAGTTCGATCACCCCGAAGGGACGGCCCGAGGCCCGGAGCGGCAGCACCAACCGGGAGCGGAAGCCGGCGTCGTCTGCCGCGACCGCGACCGGGGAGTCGAACGCCATCGCACGCGCCGCGGCGTCGGGCGGGTCGTCGCCGGCCGCGCGCGCCTCCGCCGGCCAGGCGCCAGCGAAACGGAACCCGCGGTGCCGGTCGAAGACGAAGACCCGGACGCTTTCGGCCCCCAGCAGCGCCCCGACTGCCCGCGCCAGGGCCCCCGCGGCCTGCGCCTCCCCGGATGCCCGCGCCAGTTCCCCCGCGAGCCGCCAGACCGACCGGGTGTCACCTCCCGGACTGCCCATCACGCGCCTCCTTCGGACGGAAGAGTCTAGCCGCGTTGGGAGGTCGAATAAACCGCGAAACCGGCCGAATTAGCCGGAATGGGGCGCGGTTTGACGGCTGGGGGGACCGGGGAAGGACGGCAGGACGGGTCCGGGGTTCGGAAATCCCGCAGGGTAACGGGAGCGCGCACAACTCCGGCCCCGGACCCGTCCCCCCGAAAGTGTCCGGCAGCGCCCCGGGCCCGGCGAAGCCGTCGGGGGGGACGGGAAAGCGGCCTTCGCGCGCTCCCAGGGCACCACCGGAAGACGGGACGATGGTGCCCCGCGCGGGCCCGGGGCGCCGTGGCCCGGGGCGCCAACTTCCTGATCCGGCGCGCCAGCGCGCGGCCCGTCGCGGGGCGACGCGGAAGGGTCCGGAGCCGGGCGGAGGCCCCCGCGCGCGGCGGCGGCGGCCGCTCAGGGCCGGGACACGCGGAACCTCCGCGGCGACTCGCCGTGCCAGCGGCGGAAGGCGCGGTGGAAGGCGCTCGGGTCGGAGTACCCGAGCAGGTAGGCGACCTCGTAGACGGCGACGTCGCGCTGGTCGAGCAGGCGCCGCGCCATCCCGCGCCGGAACGAGTCGAGGACCTCCTTGTAGCTCGTCCCCTCCTCCGCCAGCCGGCGCTGCAGGCTGCGGCCGCTGAGGCCGAGCCGCGCCGCGACGGTGCCGATCGCGGCGTTGCCGCCCGGCATCTCCTGCCAGAGCACGCGGCGCACGCCGTCGGCCGTGCTGTCGTCGCGCGACAGTTCCTGGCGGGCCTGCTCGGCCAGCTTGTCGAGGTAGCCCAGCAGCGTCGGGTCGGCGGTGGCGATCGGCAGGCCGAGGTCGGATCCGCGCAGCACGAGCCGGGGCGCCTTCTCCCCGAAGCGCAAGGGGCAGCGGAAGAGCCGGCGGTGCGTCGCGGTGTCGGCCGGCGCGGCGTAGGGGAAGTGCGCCTCGAGCGGGGACAGGTCCCGCTGGGTCACGATCCGGATCCCCGAGAGGAGCGCGTAGAGCCGGAAGTCGACCGGCGGGCGGACCGGCTCGTACAGGAAGGCGCGCTCCAGTTCGACCTCGGCGCGGTCCTCGCGGCGGCGCACGGCGACGACGAAGTCCTCCGCCACGATCTGGCTGTAGCGCGCCAACCGCCGCAGCGCCTCGTCGAGCGTCCCCGACAGCCGCACGGTGTAGGAGACCAGCCCGAGGTCGCGCATCACGCGGTTCTCGGCCACGAGCATCCCGGCCGCGGGATCGGGCACGCGCTCGGCGATCACGGCCCACAGGCGGCGCAGCTTGGCGATCGGGACCCGGGCGTCCGGGTCGTTCAGCTCGGTCTCGCGGAAGCCGGCCTGCCGCAGCAGCTCGTCGGGATCGAGCCCGAAGCGCGCCGCCCCCCGCGCGATGAACAGCGGCAGCCGGGCGATCGCGGTCTGGTCGTGGTCGGCCACGCGGCGCTCCTCAGAAGACCCAGGCCCAGGCCAGGACCCCGACCAGCACCGCCGCCAGCGCGAGCTTGCCGGCCGTCCCGAGCAGGAAGCCGATCGCGACCCCGGCCCCCGCGCGGGCCGCGCGCTTGAACTCGGGGTCGCGCGCGTACTCCAGCGCGAACGCCCCGAGCGGCGGCCCGAGCAGGATCCCGGGCAGGCCGAAGAAGAGCCCGGCCACCAGCCCCAGGCTGGCCCCGGCGAGACCCCACGCGGAGGCGCCCATCTTCCGGGCACCCAGCAGCGAGGCGACCCAGTCGACGACCGTCATCAGCACCGCGAGCACCAGCGTGACGACGATCGTCGGCCAGCCGATCCGCTGGAACCCTTCGGCCCACGCGATCAGGACCACCCCGAGCACCAGGAACAGCGCACCCGGCAGGGCAGGCACGACGAGCCCGGCGAGGCCGAGACCGACGAGCACGAGGCCCGCGACGTAGAGCGCGAAGGTCATGGTGCGGCGGGGCCCGGGCGAGCCGTCAGCTCCGGCGCCCGGAGATCGCGCCCTGCACGCGCCCCGCCAGGCCCTTCAGCCTGAAGGCGAAGACGATGTTCACGATCCCGATTACGAGCGCGAAGACCCCGAGGGCCATCGTGATCCCGATCCCGGAGACCAGCGGGGCGTAGACGCAGTAGACGCCGAAGAGGATCGAGACCAGGCCGAGCAGGATCAGCACCCACTCTCCCTCGATCTCGTGGCGCAGCTTCAGCGCGGTGTAGATCTCGAACCCGCCGGT
>CAYZDB010000001.1:29646-38633 GCA_964476985.1 uncultured Acidobacteriota bacterium
CATCAGGATCGCGAGCCCGGTCGCGAGCGGCGAGGTGAAGGTGAGAATCCCCAGCAGGACCCCCAGCAGCCCGGTCAGCGCGAGCAGCCCCTTGTCGTCCTTGGGCGTGCTGCCGGAGAACGCGCCGAAGACCTTGACGACGCCGTCCACCAGGAACCAGGCGCCCAGGTAGAGCAGCAGCGCCTCCATCGTCACGCCCGGCTTGAGCAGCGCGAGCACGCCGAAGAGGATCGCGAGCAGGCCGCGGACCAGGAACAGCCACCACGAGCGCGAGAGCTGGGCGAGAATCGACATCGGGCATGTCCTCCGAATGAAGGAGACTCTCCCGGCCGGGGCCGGGTCCGGGAGAATAGCACGGGGCTCGGAAGGCGCGGTGCGCGCCGCTCGGCTCAGTGCGGAGCGCCGCTCACGGTCGCCCGCTTCGGGTGGACGAGCCGCTCGAAGTCGTCGAACGCCATCTCGACCACCTCGGTGTGGTCGCCGCCGTTGAAGGCGATCCGGTCGTTGTGGAAGACCCGGTCGTCGACCACGACCGGAACGCCGTAGAGGTTTCCGAACGGCGGCATCGCCCCCAGGTCGCAGTCCCGGAACAGGCCGGCGAACTCCCGCTCGTGTTCCAGCACGGCGTCCTGGGCGTGCAGCGCCGTCTTGAGCCGTCCGACGTCGACCCGGTCGCTGGCGGTGGTGACGACCATCGTGTGCTCGCCGTCGATCCGCACCATCACCGGCTTGACCATCTTCGCGCCCTGCACGTGCGCGCGCTCGGCGACGCGCTGCGCGGTGTAGGCGGGAGTGTGCACGATGACGGTGTAGTGGACGTGGTGGTCGTCGAGAAACGACTTCAGGCGTTGGCACAGTGGCATCGGGTCCTCCTCGCTCGCGCGCCGGGGCGGCGCGGGACGAGGCGCGCGCCCCGATTCGAGTGCGATTATGCGCCCCCGATCCCGCGCCCGGACGGAGGCTTACCGAGAGCCGCTCCGGGTGCGGTGAAGCGGGCGGGCGGCCCGCTACGCCAGCTCGAGCAGCGCGTCCCCCAGCCGCTCGACCTCGTCCACGGTGTTGTAGTGCAGGAATCCCGCCCGCAGCACGCCGTGCGGCTCGAGCCCCAGCGCCTCGGTCAGCGCGAGCGCGTAGAAGTTGCCGCTCCAGGTGAAGATCCCGCGCCCCGCCAGGAAACGCGCCAGCTCGGACGGCGTCCGGCGCGCGTGGGTGAAGGCGAAAGTCGGGGTCCGCTCGGCGACGCGCGCCGGGTCGGCGATCCCGTGGAGCGTCAGCCCGGGCACCGTCGCGAGCCGGGACAGCGCCCGGCGCGACAGGTCCTGCTCGTGGGCCTCGATCCCCCGGAAGGCGGCCTCGATCGCCTCCCGGCGGCTGGTCGCCGCCGGTTCGAGCGCCCGCCCGAGGTCGGCCAGGTACTCGATCGCGGCCAGCGTTCCGGCGATCCCCTCGTGGTCCAGGGTCCCCGTTTCCCAGCGAACCGGCAGCGCCTCCGAGGCCGGCCGGACCTTGTAGGCGGGCAGGGTCTCGAGCAACTCGCGCCGGCCCCAGAGCAGGCCGACGTGCGGCCCGAAGAACTTGTAGGCCGAGCAGGCCAGGAAATCGCAGCCCAGGGCCGCGACGTCGACCCGCGCGTGGGGGGCCAGGTGGACCGCGTCGAGGAAGACCAGCGCGCCGGCGGCGTGGGCCAGCTCGGCGGCGCGGGCCACGGGCTGGATCGTGCCGATCGCGTTCGACGCGCAGCCGGCCGCGACCAGCCGGGTGCGGCGCGACAGCTTGCGGGCCAGGTCGTCGAGGTCGAGCGTGCCGTCGCGCCGGATCTCGACGAAGGCCGCCGAGGCCCCGGCGTCGCGCGCCGCGAGCAACCACGGGGCGACGTTCGCGTCGTGGTCGGCGCGCGTGACGAGGACCTCGTCCCCGGGGCTCCAGGTCCGGCCGAGCGCGCGCGCCAGCGCCAGCGTCAGGGTCGTCATGTTGGCGCCGAACGCGATCTCTCCCGGGTCGTCCGCGCCCAGCAGGTCGGCCGCGGCGGCGTGGGCCTCGTCGAGCATCGCGTCGGTCTCGACGCTGGTGGCGAAGACGCCGCCGGAATTGGCGTTCCGGTCCCGCAGGTAGCCCGCCACGGCATCGATCACGCGCTGCGGAACCTGGCTGCCGCCCGGCCCGTCGAAGAAGGCCGCGGGGACCTCGCCGACCCGGCGTGCGAGCGACGGGAACTGCTCGCGGACCTGCTCGACGGGAAACGGGGGCATCGCGGGACTCCTCTCTCGCGCCCAGTATAGGCGGGCCGCCCGATCTCCCGGATAATCAGCGCCCCCGCGAGGACACCCGTGACACGCCCACGCCGAAGCCGTCTCCCGCTGTCCCTGGCCCTGCCCACCCTGCTCCTGCTCGCCGCGCCGCCGGCGGCCCGCGCCGCGGACGCGCCGCCCGTCGTCCTGGCCGGCGCGCGGATCCTCCCGGTCGCGGGACCCCCGATCGACGACGGCGTGCTGGTCGTCGCGGGCGGCCGGGTCACCGCGCTCGGCCCCCGCGGGACGGTCGCCATCCCGCCCGGCGCCGAGGTGCGCGAACTCCCGGGGCGCGTCGTGATCCCGGGCCTGGTCGACACCCACAGCCACATCGGCGGGGTCGGCGGGGCGGACGGAAGCGGACCGCTCCAGCCCGAGGTCCGGATCTACGACTCGCTCAACCCGCTCGACCCGGGCTTCCGGCGCGCCGTCGCCGGCGGGATCACGACCATGAACGTGATGCCGGGGTCGGGCCACCTGCTCTCCGGCCAGACGGTGTACCTGAAACCGCGGGGCGGCGTGACGATCGACGCCTTCTTCATCGCGCGGCCCGACGGCTCTCCCGCCGGCGGAATGAAGATGGCCAACGGCACGAACTCGATGCGCGAGCCCCCCTTCCCCGGCACCCGCGGCAAGTCGGCGGCGCTGGTCAGAGAGCTGCTCGTCCGGGCGCAGGAGTACCGCGAGAAAAGCGCCCTGAAGGACCCCGCGAAGCGGCCGGCGCGCGACCTCGGCCTCGACGCGGTGGTCGAGGTGCTCGACGGCACGCGGATCGTGCAGTACCACTCGCACCGCGCCGACGACATGGTGACGGTGCTGCGGCTGGCGCGGGAGTTCGGCTTCAAGCCGGTCCTGCACCACGCCAGCGAGGCCTGGAAGATCGCCCCGGAGATCGCGGCGGCGGGGGTCCCCGTCTCGGCGATCCTGGTCGACAGCCCGGGCGGCAAGCTCGAGACGCGCGACCTCTCCTTCACCACGCCGGGCGTGCTGGAGCAAGCCGGCGTGACGGTCGCGCTCCACACCGACGACTGGATCACCGACTCCCGCTTCTTCCTGCGGATGGGGGCGATCGCCGTGCGCGGCGGGATGACGCGCGAGGGGGCGTTGCGCGCGCTGACGCTGTCGGGGGCCGAGATCCTGGGGCTCGCGGACCGTGTCGGCTCGCTCGCGCCCGTGAAGGACGCCGACTTCGTCGTGCTCGACGGCGACCCGTTCGGGGTCCGGACGCAGGTGCTGGAGACCTGGATCGAGGGGCGGAAGGTCTTCGACCGGAGCGTGCCGGCCGACCGGCTCCACGCCGAGGGCGGCTTCGGCGCCGGGAGTGAGCGCAAGCCCTACCTGTGCTGCGCCGACGAAGCGGCGCTGGCCGCCGGGGAGGCCCAGTGAGCGGGCGTCGGTTCGCCGCCTCGCTGGCCGCGGCGGCTGCGCTCGTGGGCGCGTCGGCCGTCCCGGCCGCGGCCCAAGTCGCGGTGCGCGGCCGGCTGGTCCACACGATGGCCGGCGCGCCGCTCGCGGACGGGGTCGTGGTGGTGACGGGCGGCCGGATCGCCGCGGTCGGCCCGGCGGCGACGACGCCGGTCCCGGCGGGCTACCGCGTGATCGAGGCGGCGGTCGTGACGCCCGGGCTGATCGACGCGCGCTCGGTCGTCGGGCTGTCGGGGCTGCTCAACCAGAAGCAGGACCAGGACCAGCTCGAGCGCTCCGCCCCGCTGCAGCCCGAGCTGCGCGCGCTCGACGCCTACAACCCGCTCGACCCGCTGGTGGCCTGGGTCCGCGGCTTCGGGGTCACGACGCTGCACACCGGTCACGCGCCGGGCGAGACCGTCTCCGGCCAGACGATGATCGTCCGGACCTCGGGGCGGACCGCCGATGCGGCGCTGGTGCGCGAGCCGGCCGCGGTGGCCGTCTCGCTCGGCGCGGCCGCCACGAAGGACGAAGGGAAGTCGCCGGGCACGCGCGGCAAGCAGGCGGCGCTGCTGCGGGCCGAGCTGGTGCGGGCCCGGGAGTACCGCGACAAGCTGCGGGCCGCGGCGCCCGGGGCGCGGCCCGAGCGCAACCTTCGGCTCGAGGCGCTGGCCCGCGCCCTGGACGGCGAGCTCCCGCTGCTGGTCTACGCGCAGCGCGCGCAGGACATCGCCACCGCGCTGCGGATCGCGCGCGAGTTCGGGGTCCGGCTCTGGCTGGAAGGGGCGGCCGAGAGCTACCTGCTGCTGCCGGAGATCGCGGCGGCGGGCGTCCCCGTGATCGTCCACCCGACGATGGCGCGGGCCTGGGGCGAGCTGGAGAACGCCAGCTTCGAGACCCCGGCCGCGCTGCGCCGCGCCGGGATCCCGGTCGCGTTCCAGAGCGGCTACGAGAGCTACGTCCCGAAGACCCGCGTCGTGCTCTTCGAGGCCTCGGCCGCGGTGGCGCACGGCCTGGCCCCGGACGACGCGCTGGCGATGCTGACGATCGACGCGGCGCGGATCCTGGGGATCGCGGACCGGACCGGCTCGCTCGAGCCCGGCAAGGACGCGGACCTCGCCCTCTACGACGGCGACCCGCTCGAGTACACCTCGCACTGCACCGGGGTGCTGGTCCAGGGCGAGCCGTTCCTCGAGGGGCGATAGGGGCCGTGATGCGCGCGCTCGCGCTGGCGATCGCGCTCGCGGCGGCCGGAAGCGGCGCGGGGGCCGGGCCGGCCGCCGGCGACGGCGACGCGCTCCCCCCGGTCGCCGCGCAGGCGGCGGCCGACAGCGTGCAGCTCCCCGCCAACCCGGTCGACGTCGCGGCCGGCGACGTCGACGGCGACGGGACCTCGGAGATCGTGCTGCTGCTGCTCTACCCGGCGTGGGGCTCGGCCGCGGAGGTCCGCGACACGAAGGAGGGCCAGGAGGTCGACGTCGTCGCCGCGCTGCAGGACCGGCGCGAGCTGCGGGCCTACGCGGTCGAAGCGGGCACGCGGCTGCGGCTCGCCGCGCCGCCGCTGCCGCTCGACGGGAGCGTCTACGCGCTCGACGCCCTGCCGCGCGGCGGGCCGGTGGTCGCGATGACCGCCGCGGGGCCGGCGCGGGTCGTGGCCGGGGCCGGGCGGCTGGAACTGGTGCCGGTGACGGCGGAGCCGCCGGTCTTCGCCGGGGTCGAGCGCTTCTTCTCGTTCGCGCCGCTGGCCGCCGACCTGGACGGGGACGGGCTGCCGGAGTCGCTGGTCCCGACCGGACGGGGACTGGTCGCCGTGCGGGTCGCCGACGGCGCGCGCAGCGAGTTGTCCACCCCGCTCGCCGAGTTCACCTCCGGGGGCCAGGGGCGGATGCGCGTGACCCTGCCCCGCGTGCTCGACGTCGACCGCGACGGGACCGTCGACCTCGTCGACGTCGACGACGGCACGCGGCGCGCCGCGCTGCGCCGCGGCCTCGGCGGCGGCCGGTTCGCGCCGGCCGCGGCCTGGGACCTCGGCGGACTGCTCGCGGAGCGGCCGCAGAAGGCGGGAACGGTGCGCACCCCCTGGCTGCTCGACGTGCTCGACGTCGACGCCGACGGCACGCTCGAGGCGGCGATCGCGGTCCGCGAGGACGACGCCGAGAGCGACCCGAGCCTGCGCGCGCTGAAGGGCGGCCCGCACGCCGTCGCCTTCCACGCGCTCGTCCCCGGCCGGGCGCCCGCGGTCCCGCCCGAGTCGACGCTGCGCGCGACCTTCACCGCGCCGCTGCTGCTGCCGCGCGAGGACTCGTTCTCCCCCTTCCTCGACGTCGACGGCGACGGCCGCAAGGAGTTGCTCGCGTTCGACATGGCGCTGGGCTACTTCGGCGTCGCGAAGGCGGTGACGACGGGGGCGGCGAAGGTCGGCGTGACGCCGCGCGGCTTCCGCCTGGCGGGCGGCGCGTGGACCGAGATCCCGAAGCTCGCCCCGGCCTTCGACGTGCGACTCAACCTGCGGCAGGGGGAGCTGCGGGGCTTCGCGCTGCTCCCGGGCGACGTCACGGGCGACCGTTTCGACGACATGGTGGTGCTCGACGGCGACGAGGTCCTGGTCCACGCCGGGCGCGCGGGCGGAACGATCGAGCCGCGCCCGCGCACCCGCGCGCGGCTGCCGCGGGCCGAGCCGGGCAGCTCGTTCCTGCCGGTCTTCGTCGACCTCGACGGCGACGGCGCGCTGGAACTGGTCGCGGTCGAGCAGCTCGAGGAGCGCGAGGGGGAGCCGGCCCGGCCGGCCCAGCTCTCGCTCCATCGCTTCTCCGGGGGGGCGGCACGGTGAGGGCCGTGCGCCTCGCGGCCGCGGCGGCGCTGCTGGTGGCCGGCCCGGCGCTCGCGGCCCGCGGCGCCGCGCCGGCGGTCCCGGCGCCGATCGTCGTGGAGCGGCCGCATCCGGTGCAGGCGCTGGCCGCGGCTCCCGCCGATTCGCCCTGGAGCGGCTGCGCCCTCCTGCTCGAGGGGCCGGAGGGGCGCACGGCGGAGCGGACGCTGGGCGCGCTCTGCCGGGGAGCCGGGGGAGTCCCGGAGGTGCGCGCGCTGGTCCCCGGCCTCCCCGGGGCCCGCAGCCTCGCCGCCGACCGGCTGGGTGACGGGCGCGTGCGGGTCCTCGTCGGGCTTCCCGGCGGCGTGCGCGTCTTCCTGCTCGGCGACCCGTCGGAGCCGCCGGGCTCGGCCCGGCCGCTGGAGGACGCGCGGCTGGATCCCGCGACGCTCGCCGACCGGCCCGACCTGGACGGCGACGGCACGCGCGACCTGCTGCAGGCGACGTGGGAGGGGCTCGCCGCGTGGCGCTGGGCGGGCGACGGGTTCGAGCCGCTCGCCGCGGCCGCGCTGCCGCGGCGCGCCGCCGCGGCCGGCGGCGACGTGACGGTCTGGGGTCCCACCGTGATGGCCGGAGAGGACGCGCCCGTGCCGCGCTGGAGCTGGCCCGCGGGATGGACCGGCGAGCGGCTGCGCGTCGAGCGGATCGCCCTCGGCCCGCACGGCGCGGGTCCGGCCTGCTCGGCCTGGATCGCGCCCGGCTCGCGCGTCCAGGCGGCGGCGGCGGCGGTGCTCGGCGGCGAGCCGCCGCGCCTCGCGGTGCTGGTCGAGCCCGCCGACCGGATCGCGCTGCTCGGCGAGCGGCGCCTGCTCGTCGCGTCGCTGGCCTGCCGCGCCAGCGGGCGGGGCGAGCCGCCCGCGCAGTCGCTCGACACGCCGCTGGCGAACTACTTCGCCGGCGCGACGCTGCGGGCGCGCGACGCGACCGGCGACGGCGTGGAGGACCTGGTCGCGATCGGGATCAGCGGCCGGATGAACCCCGACCTCGAGGTGCTGGTCTGGCCCGGCCAGCCCGCCGGCGGCGTGGCGCGCCGCCCGCTGCGCTGGTCGCGCAAGTCCGAGTCGATGGGCGGGACCTGGGCCTGGGACTGGGACGCCGACGGCGACGGGCGGAACGACCTGGTCCGGCGCGACGAGCGCGCGGTCTGGGTCGCGCGCGGGCTCGCGCCGGCCCCGGGGCAGGTCCCGCTCGAGAAGGCGCCGTCGTTCTCCACGACCCTGCCGGAGGGGTTCGCGGCCGGCCTCGCCTGGGGCCACCTGCCGCCGCGCCCGGCGGTCGCGGGCGAGCCGGGCTGGCTGCTCTTCCCCGCGCAGCGCGCCGGCCAGGGTGGCGGCCCGCCCGTTCACGCGCTGGTCGTCGTTCCGCTCCCCGCTCCGGCCCCGCGGGGATAGGATCGTCGGGCAGCGCCGCGCAGCCCGCGCGCGGGCCGAAGGAGCGGACGATGACCCCCGAAGAGGCCCACTTCCGCGAGGAGCTGATCGACCGCCGGCAGCGCGCCGAGCAGACCGCCGCCCGGATCGGGAGCCGGCCCGACCTGGCCGCGCTGCTGGCGCGGATCGACGAGGCGCTGGGCGAGATCGAGGGCGGGACCTTCGGGCTGTGCCGGAGTTGCCACGACCCGATCGAGCCCGAGCTGCTGCAGGCCGACCCGCTGGTGCAGTTCTGCCTCGATCACCTCGACCGCGCCGCGCGGGACCGGCTGCAGGCCGACCTCGACCTCGCCGCGCGGATCCAGCGGCGACTGCTCCCGGCCGAACCCCCCGCGGGGCCGCACTGGCGGACCGCGCGCGCCTACCTGCCCGCCGGGCCGGTCGGCGGGGACGTCTTCGACCTGGTCGCGGGCGAAACGGGCGGGCTGACCTTCGTGCTCGGCGACGTGGCGGGAAAGGGGGTCGCCGCGGCGCTGCTGATGGCGAACGTGCAGGCCACCTTCCGCGCCCTGGCGCCGATCGAGCCCGACGTCGCGCGGCTGGCGGCGCGGATCAACCACCTCTTCTGCCGCAGCGTGCTCGAGTCGCACTACGCGACGCTGGTCGTCGGCTCGGCCGCGCCGGACGGCCGCGTCGAGCTGTGCAGCGCCGGACACCTGCCGGCGCTGCTGGTACGGCGGGACGGTGTCCGCCAGCTGGGGGCCACCGGGCTGCCGGCCGGGATGTTCTGCGAGGGGAGCTACGAGGCCCACCGGCTTTCGCTCGAGCCGGGCGACTCCATGCTGCTGTTCACGGACGGGGTGACGGAGGCCCGCGACGCCGCGGGCGAGGAGTACGGCCTGGCGCGGCTCGCCGCGCGCGCCGCGCCGCTGGCCGGCCGGCCGGCGGAGGAGCTGGTCGCGTCATGCCAACTGGACCTGGAGGCCTTCCACTAGGGTGTGCCGCGAGCCGACGACGCGACGCTCGCCGCGCTCGAGCGCCCTGCCCGCGCCTGAC
>CAYZDB010000002.1:0-32307 GCA_964476985.1 uncultured Acidobacteriota bacterium
CATCCACAGCTTGAGCGCGCGGAAGCGGCGGCCGAGCTGGATCCCGTACTCGTGGTAGTTGTGGACCTCGCCCTGGTCGCGGACCTTCAGGTACTCCGGCACCAGGCTGAAGGCGGCGCGGAAGGTCTCCGGCTGCCGGAACAGCAGCAGCGAGGCGTCGAACGGCGTCCAGAGCCACTTGTGGGGGTTGATCACGATCGAGTCGGCGCGCTCCCAGCCGGCGAACAGGCCGCGCTGCTCGGGCGCCACCATCATCGCCCCGCCGTAGGCGGCGTCGACGTGCAGCCAGAGCGATTCGCGCTCGCAGACTGCGGCGATCGCGTCGGCGGGGTCGACGCTGGTCGAGGAAGTCGTGCCCAGCGTCGCGACCACGCAGAACGGCCACCAGCCGGCGTCCCAATCCTCGCGGATCGCCTGCTCCAGCAGGTCCACGCGCATCCGGAAGGCGTCGTCGGCGGGAATGCGCCGCACGCCGCGCCGGCCGATCCCGGCGACGATCGCCGCCTTCTCGATCGAGGAGTGCGCCTCGGTCGAGGCGTAGACGCGCAGCCGTCCGATCCCCGGCCGGCCGGCCAGCCCCTCGTCGCGCGCGTCGAGGCCGGGCACCGCGTGGCGCGCCGCGACCAGCGCCATCAGAGAGGAGACCGACGCCGTGTCGGTGAACATCCCGTCGAACGCCTCGGGCAGCCCGACGAGCTGGCGCAGCCAGGAGACGACGACCTCTTCCAGTTCGGTCGAGGACGGCGCGTTGCGCCAGAACATCACGTTGGAGTTAAGGCCCGCGGCCAGCCACTCGCCCAGGATCCCCGGACCCGACGCGACCGACGGGAAGTAGGCCATGAAGCCGGGGTGCTGCCAGTGCGTGATGTTCGGTTCGATCAGCCGCGCGTAGTCGGCCAGGATCGCCTCGAGCGGCTCGGGCTGCGCGGGAGGGGCAGCGGGGAGCGCGGCGCGGATCGAGCCCGGCTCGAGCCGCGGCAGGACCGGCAGGCTCTCGAGCCGGCCGAGGTAGTCCGCCACCCGATCCGCGACGCCGTGCGCCGCGGCGCGGAACTCCTCGGGCTGCATGTCGCCCAGCCCCTGCTGGGAGGGGAGAAGGTGCGGGGCGCCGCCGCCGGGCCGTTCGCTGGACATCGCGCGTTCCTCCGGGAAACCGCGCCGATTCTGCGCCTCCCGCCCGAGTTCCGGCGACGGCGAACCGCTCCCTACTTCGCCTTAATATCGCCTTGGCGTTCCTAACTCTCCTGTTAGCATCTAGGAACCGGGCCCACCGGGTCCCCCCATCCCGGGGTTCCCGCGCGGCCGCGGCGCCACGCCGGGAGACCGATCCATGAACTACCCGATCTGGGACCTGCAGGGCTCCGGCCTGCTGATCGCCGTCGTCTCGATCGTCCACGTCTTCGTCTCGCACTTCGCGGTCGGCGGGGGCCTGTTCCTGGTCCTGACCGAGCGCAGGGCGCGCCGCACGAACGACCCCGCGCTGCTCGGCTTCGTGCGCTACCTGTCGCGCTTCTTCATCCTGCTGACGCTGGTCTTCGGCGCGATCACCGGCGTCGGGATCTGGTTCGCGATCACGCTGGTCAGCCCGTGGGCGACCGCGAGCCTGATCAACACCTTCGTCTGGGGCTGGGCGATCGAGTGGACCTTCTTCCTGACCGAGATCGCCGCGGCGATGGTCTACTACTACGGCTGGGACCGGCTCTCCGCGCGCACGCACCTGGCGGTCGGCTGGATCTACTTCTGGGCCGCGTGGCTCTCGCTGGTGATCATCAACGGGATCCTGTCGTACATGCTGACGCCCGGGGCGTGGCTGGAGAACCGCGGCTTCTGGTCCGGCTTCTTCAACCCGACCTACTTCCCGTCGCTGTTCGCGCGGACCTTCGCGGCGATCGGGCTGGCCGGGCTGTACGCGGTCTTTACCGCCGGCTTCCTGCGCGACCCGCAGCTCAAGCGCACGGTCGCGCGCTGGGCCGGGACCTGGTGGGTCCTGCCCATGGTGATCGCGCTCCCGCTCTCGCTGGCCTGGTACTTCGCCGCCGCGTCGTCCGCGGGAGTGCCGGTGGCCGAGATCTTCGGCAGCGGCTCGCCCGGCTTCCTCTCGCTCGTCGCCAGCGCCTTCGGTCCGCTCCCCGAGTCGGGCTACCCGATGGCGCAGCGCGCGCTCAAGGTCGCCCTGGCCGCGATGACCGCCGCGCTGGCCGTGACGCTCTTCGTGCTGCTGGCGCGGAGCGAACGCTACGGCCGGGTCTCCGGCGCGCTGCTGCTGCTCTCCGGGCTGTTCGCAATCGGCGGCGCGGAGTGGGTGCGCGAGGGGCTGCGCAAGCCCTGGGTGATCGGCGAGCACATGTTCGTCAACGGCGTGCGGGTGCCGCCCCGCGACGGGGCCCCGAGGCCGCCCGAGGGGTTCCCCGCCGACCGCTACACGGTCGAGGCGCTCGACGCCTCCGGGGTGCTGGCCGCGTCGCCCTGGGCCCGGCTCCCGGCGGGCTACGCGCCCGGGGCGCTGACGACGGACGCGATGGACCCGAAGAAGCTGATCGAGATGGAGGCCGCGGCGGGGCGCGAGATCTTCCGGCTGCAGTGCTTCGCCTGCCACTCCTACGACCGCTACAACGGGATCGCGAAGCTGGTGAAGGGGAAGAGCTCCGCGACGATCGAGGGGATCCTCGGCCGGCTGGCCCGCCCGGTGAACGCGCGCGGCGAGGCCGCCCTTTGGACCGACCCGCAGCTCGCGCTCAAGACCTGGCGCGACCGGATGATGCCGCCCTTCGTCGGCACCGCGGCCGAGGCCCACGCGCTTTCGGTCTACCTCGCGACGCTGGGCGGCGGCGCGATCGAGGCGGCGGCGCCGCCGGCGACGGGCCCGCCGTCCGGCGCGAAGCTCTTCGAGGACCACTGCGCGATGTGTCACGCGCCGGAGAGCGACTTCCCGATGGCGAACTACCTCCGGGGCCAGGACGCCGACGCCTTCTACGCCGCGATCGGCCGGCTGGCGGAGCTGAACGAGCTGATGCCGCCGTTCGAGGGGACCGACGCCGAGCGGCGTGCGCTCGCCGAGTACCTGGCCGGGCTCGGCCAGCCGGCCGGCGCGCGGTGAGGGAGGAGACGACGATGATCCCGACCCTCCTCGCGGCGATCCCCCAGCTCGACCCGACCCCGCTCGCCGCCCCGGCGGCGCTGCTCTGGTTCCTGCTGATCCTGACCTTCTTCCTGCACCTCCTGCCGATGAACTTCGTGCTCGGCGGCTCGATCGTCGCGCTCGTCGCGCGGATCCGGGCCGCCCGCCCCGGCGGCGAGCACTCGCGCGAGCTGGTGCGCTACTTCGCCAAGGGGATGCCGGTCGCGGTGGCGGCGGCGGTGTCGTTCGGCGTCGCTCCGCTGCTGTTCGTGCAGGCGCTGTACGGCCGGCTCTTCTTCCCCAGCTCGGTCCTGATGGCCTGGTTCTGGTTCGCGGTGATCCCGCTGCTGATGCTGGCCTACTACGGCACCTACCTGCTGGCCTTCCAGCCGCATCGCCTGGGCGGCTCGACCGGCCTCGTCGCGTGGACGACCGCGATCTTCTTCGTCGTGATCGGCTTCCTCTACACCAATAACATGACGCTCATGCTGCGGCCCGACGCCTGGGTCGAGAAGTACGCGCGGAGCGCCGCCGGCCTGCAACTCAACCTGGACGACCCGACGCTCTGGCCGCGCTTCCTGCACATGCTGTTCGGGGCGCTGGCGGTCACCGGGATCGCCGTCGCGCACTACGGCCTGTGGCGCCGCCGCCGCGACGCCGACCCCGCCTTCGGCAGCTGGGCGATGAAGCACGGCGCGCTCTGGTTCTGCATCCCGACCGGGATCAACATCCTGTGGGGGATGTGGTGGCTGATCGCGCTCCCCAAGGACGTGATGCTGCGGTTCATGGGGAAGGACATGTTCGCGACCGCCACGCTCGGGCTGGGGATCCTGCTCGGGCTGGCGTCGCTCTTCCTGATGGCGCTGGCGGTCTACGCGCCGCGGCCGGAGAAGCTGGTGCGGATCGGCTCGGGGACGCTGCTCCTGACGCTGGTGCTGATGATCCTCTCGCGCGACCAGGTCCGCCGCGGCATGCTGGAGGCCGCCGGGTTCGAGGCCAACCCGTGGGTCGAGCCGCAGTGGGGGCCGATCGCGCTGTTCGCGCTGCTGCTGGTCGCGGCGGTCGGTGCCGTGGCGTGGATGGTGCTGGCGTACGCCCGGTCCGGCCCCGGGCGCGCGGAGGGCTAGGCGTTGGAACCCGAAATCGTCGACCTGCGCTCCGACACGGTGACGCTGCCCTCGCCCGCGATGCGCGAGGCGATGGTGGCCGCGCCGGTCGGCGACGACGTCTTCTCCGAGGACCCGACGATCAACGCGCTTGAGGAGCTGGCGGCCGAGTTGACCGGCAAGGAAGCCGGGCTGTTCGTCCCCGCCGGCTGCATGGCGAACCTGATCGCGCAGATGGTCCACGTCCGGCGCGGCGACGAGGTCGTGCTGGGGGCCGGCGCGCACACCGTGCTGCACGAGGTCGGCGCGGGGGCGGCGATCGCCGGGGTCCAGTACAGCGTGATCCCCGGCAACGGCCTGTTCACGGCCGACCAGGTCGAGGAGCGGGTCAAGGCGCCGACCTTCCACACCCCGGGGACCGGCCTGGTCTGGATCGAGAACTCCCAGAACGCGGGGGGCGGGCTGATCTTCCCGCAGCCCGAGGTCGAGAAGATCGCGGCGGTCTGC
Source organism: uncultured Acidobacteriota bacterium (assembly GCA_964476985.1). Taxonomy (GTDB): domain Bacteria; phylum Acidobacteriota; class Polarisedimenticolia; order J045; family J045; genus JALOKP01. The sequence continues at coordinate 4,732 of CAYZDB010000002.1, forward strand.
CGCCGGCACGGGCTGCCGCTGCACCTCGACGGCGCGCGGATGTTCAACGTCGCGGTCGCGAGCGGGAAGAGCGCGGCGGAGATTGCGGCCCCCTTCGACTCGCTGTCGTTCTGCCTGTCCAAGGGGCTGGGCGCGCCCGTCGGCTCGGTGCTGTGCGGGACGAAGGCCTTCCGCGTCGCAGCCCACCGGCTGCGCAAGATGCTGGGGGGCGGGATGCGGCAGGCCGGGATCGTCGCGGCCGCCGGGATCTACGCGCTGCGGCACAACGTCGAGCGGCTGGCGGAGGACCACTCCCGGGCGCGGCGCCTGGCCCACGCCCTGGCCCCCTCGCCGCACCTGCGGGTCGACCCGGCCGCGGTGCAGACCAACATCGTGGTGGCGCGGCTCCCCGCCGGGGAGGCCGAGGAGCTGGTGGCGCGCTGCGAGCGCCGCGGGGTGCGGTTCCTGGACCTCGACCGGCGGCGCGTGCGGCTGGTGACGCATCTCGACGTCGACGGGCCCGGGATCGAGCGGGCCGCGAAGGTGATCGCCGAAGAGGCCGCGGGGCTGGCGCTCGCGTCTCACGGCCGGAGGACGGACCCATGACCCGGAAAACGATCGTGCTGACCGCACTGCTGTTCGCGCTGACGGCCGCCACGGCCGCGTCGCAGGACGCCCCCACGGGCGACATCAAGACCGCGCGCGGCCTGCTCGCCGCGGAGCGGCAGACGCTGGTCGGGAAGAACCTCGCCCTGACGCCGGAGCAGGCGCAGAAGTTCTGGCCGCTCTACCTGCAGTACCGCGGCGAGATGATGCGGATCGGCGATCGCGCGGTCGAGCTGCTCGAGACCATGACGAAGAGCGCCGACGCGATGGACGACAAGACCGCGCAGGGGATCCTCAAGGAGTACCTGTTCCTCAAGCAGCAGGAGTGGGAGCTGAAGTCGCGCTGGCGTGGCCGCTTCGAAACGGCGATCCCGCCGGCCAAGGTCCTGCGCTTCTACCAGATCGAGAACACGATCGACACCACGGTCGCGTCCGAGGTCTCGGGGATGACGCCGCTGGTGCTGCCGAAGAAGTAGGCCGACCGGGGCGGCGCGGCCTGGCGGTGCTCGGCTGCCGGCCACGGGAAGGCGACCGAGGCAGCAGTCTGCGCTCCTGGTGGGATCAGGCCCATCGCCGGCGCGGCACACCACGCGCGGGATGCACTCGGTACGCTGCTTCGGGGGTCGATGGTCCGGCGAATGTCGCAGACCCATTGAGTGCGGGAAAGGCTTGTCAAAGTGCGACTCACTGGTCGCCGATCTGTTGCCGCGGACTGCCCTGCTGGCGCCGTCCTGTAAGTGTGACAACGTGTGAATCCTGCGAACTCGTCACGACGCTCCCCTTGCCTTTGCGATCCGGTCAGCGTCCAATCGTGACGAAACAAGGGGGCCGCGCACGACGGGACCGGCTGGCCGGCTCCGGTGAGAGGGTGTAGTGCTCACGGCGGAATCACCTCGTTGGTGGCCCTCGCGAGCATCCGCCAGGGGCTCCGCGTATCGCGATGAACCGAACGTTGGTCGGTCCGTCGGTCCGGAAGCGGCTCCGACCCTTGCGGCGCCCGCCCACCGCGCGTTGCGGCCGGCCCAGTGCGACTTGGGCACTGTCCGAGTCAGCGCGGAGTCGGGCGCTCGGACTGCAGAAGTCTAGGAGGGGAGATGAAGAACGACCACAATCGACGGCGCATCGAACGCGGCCACGCGTTCGGCCTGCTGCTGTTCCTCATGATCCTGCCCGTCTGCGCGTTCGCGGTCGCGCAGGAGTCACCGCCCCCTCCCGCGGCGCCGCCGGGGGGTGGAGAGGACCCTCCTGGCGGCGGCGGTACCGGTGGCGTGTCCTCCATCACGGATCTCACCGTCTACGATCACCTCAGCCTCGTTGCGCGAGCGCCGGGAATCCCCGAGGGATCGATCTTCGCAGGATTCGAGAACTCCGAGTCGGTCCAGGCGTTCAGCGGGAACCTCCTCGTCACGCACCCGAGCAGCCCCTCGTTTCCACTCGACGGAGGCGGCAGCTTCAGCCTTTCGCGCAGCTACAACAGCTCGCGGACCCTGGAGATCGCGAACAGGGGCGCCGACGATGTCTACAAGCGATTCGCGCACGGCCGAAGCTGGGTCGGATACGGTTGGACGATGCATCTGGGGCGGGTCTTCAAGCGCGCAAAGATGCCGGACCGCAAGGAGCAAGACCACCTGAATGAGCTCTACTGTTATCACGACCGGGAGTTCGTCTTCGAGGATGGGGCGGGTACGCAAACGGTGTTTAACGAGAAGGAGCCGGACCCGGTGCGGTCTGCCGTTCAAGAACGCCCGATTCTCAAGGTTCGGTTCTTTCGGAAGCCAGGACAGGAATGCGAGTTCGGAAGTCGCCGGCCGCTCTGGTGCGATACCCCCAACCGCTCGTCGCTGCCCGAATGCGACCACTTCGACAATGACTGCGAGACGACGACGGACGGCACGGCCCACTATGAGGTCACGCTGGAAGATGGCTCGATCCTTCGGCTGGAGAAGCGGGTCGACGAAGTTACGAACGACCTGGGCTTCATCAAGAACGCCGACCGCAGCGGCTGGTACACCACGCGCATCACGTTCCTCTCCGGCGCGGCGCTTCGAGTGGCGTATCACGACAGCACGGCGTTTCCCGAAGCCATCTACAAGGTGCAGTCGGAACGTGATCAGACAGTCACGATCCAAACGACTCTGTGCGCGTCCGACGCCCATTGCTGCGCACCCGGCGCAGCCTGCAGCGCCGGCTCGGGCCTTACGGGCCTCTTGAAGACCGTCACGGCAACGGGACCAGGCGGCCAGACGGTCACCTACGAATACTCATATGAAGCCATGTCTCTCAACGATGTCGGCGGACCGACGACTGTTCCCGTGCTGCGGCAGGTCAAGCTACCGGTGGTCGGAGGACAGAGCGCCGGGTCGATCCAGTACACCTACCGACCCAGCTATCAGCCGGAGGGCGCCGGGCCGGGCGAGCCGGGGACGGGTCCGCTCCTCGAGCGCCTGATCTATCCGCTGAATGGCGAGGCGAAGTACGAATACGGCGCGTGGTACTGCGGTCCCAAGAAGTCCGGCGCACCGTCGGAAACCTACGAGTGCTATCAGCCCGGGTCGCGCCGGTGCTTTGGAGTGACCGGTCGCACCCTCTTCCCCGCCGGCAGCGGTGGCACCGAACCACCGGCTCGCGCCGATTGGCGCTGGGACCGGGACATCTCCTACACGGGGCTCTGCCCGGCGAGCAGCGGTAACTCATGTCAACCCGCCTTCGCAGAGAACAACCGATTCGTGATGCGCGGTCCTGACGGACGGACGACAATCAGCGAGTTCGAGTCACCCGTTGCATGCGGTTTGGGAATCAACAAACTCGTGGGACGCATCAAGGCGGAGGAGTCCTATGACGGCGATGGCACGGCAGTGGCCACCCGCCTGCGTCGTGTCACCCACGCCTACATGTATCCGCTGGAGCAGGCCGTCGAGACGGAGTTCTACGACGGACCCTCGGCCTGCGACGATGGGGTGGCAGCCAGTCCCGCACGGATGCGCACCGAGCGCTTCGAGACGAGCGAGTGGGGCGAGTGGAACCTGACGGTCGTGAGCGGCGACTACCTGCCGGCAGAGGTCAAGCGCCGGTCGTACGTCGCGCACGACGATCCGAAGACCATGCCCCCGTCCCGGCTCGAGAAGCATGTCGTGGGCCGGTTCGGGCGGGCCTATGTGGAAGAAGGCCGTTTCCAAGATCCTGGACGCTACGAAGTGATGTACTGGCACGAGGGAGATCTCGGCTACGGCGGTGAATACAAGGGCCGACTGCTGCAGGTGGCGGCCGTCGCGTCCTATCAGACCGTCGGAACGACCATCGACACGACGGCCAATCCTCCGGCCGTGCAGACACCGGAGCCCCCGAGCACTCCGGAATCGCCCCCGAACCTGCGTTCAGTGCTCAGTTACGACGCCTCGAAGGGCAATCTGGCCCAAGTCGTGTTTTCCGGAGGAGACTCGAACGCGACGTACACCGTCGACTACACCTGGGACCAGGCGATGGCCAAGACGATGAAGCTGACGGCCTTGACCTACAACAGCCGCGAGATCGTCCCCGATCGAGGAGCGGTCTCGGCAGCGATCGATCCGAACGGCCTCCGCACCGATTTCGGCTGGGACGCCCTGGGCCGGATCAAGAGCCTCACCCCGCCCGGACCCGAGTACGCGACGCGAGTGGCCTATCCGTCGTTGCTCGAGACCCGCGTCATCCGTTCGCCAGGCGCGGAAACCGCGCCCACGACCGATCCGGAGCAGGTGTACTCCGACCAGCGTTACGACGGTCTCGGCCGGACAATCGAGCGACGTAAGACGGTGCAGGGCTGGACGGCGCTGCAGGTCGTCCGGTATGACGCTCTCGGCCGCGAGATCTTCGTCTCCGAGTGGCTGACCCAGTCCGAATTCGACACGGCACCGAAGATCGTGTGGCAAGACGCCATGGATCCGGATGGAACGGGCCCACGAAGTTGGAGCCACAAGGTCGTCGACATCCCGACGAAGGACGGGCGCCCGTGGGGCACCGTGACCTACTACGGCGTGCCGTCGGCGACGGCACCCGACAACCCGCTTCGCGCCATCCCCGACGGCCTCGGCCGGGTCCGTCGCGTCGTTCAGGCCGACGGCTCGATCGTCGACACCGAGTACTGCGGCCCGCACGAGACGGTGACCGTGCACGGGGTGGACCGCAACGGCGATGGCGTTGCAGCGGAGACGTCCATCACGAAGTACTGGAAGGATGGGCTCGGCCGGCTGGTACTGGTCGACACCGACGTCCGGGCCGGAGGCGCGGCCGGGGACGGGGCCGACGCGGTCTACCGCTTCGACCCACGCGGCAAGGTCCGTGCCGTCCACCTAGTGTCGCAGCTTCCGGCGGACGCTTTCAACCAGTGGCGAAATCCGGACTGGACTCCGGCGAATCCCCAGACGCGGACGTTCGAATACGACGCGCTCGGCCGGTTGCGGCGGGCCACGAACCCGGAGAAGGGTCTGGAGGAGTTCCATGCCTACGACGTCTGGGGCAACCTCCTGGCCTGGACGGACGAGCTGGGACGCCAGCGCGGGTACCACTTCCGCAACACGTTCGACGGCGCAGGCCGACTGACGAAGACGGAGCGCTGGCGGGCGGCCTACGGGACCGCGGGGACGCCAAGCGACGTGGAGCGTCTCGGCAGCAACGGGACCTTCGAGGGCACATGGCCCGGGGCCTGGGTCGAAGGGACGATCGACGGCTCGAACAACTTCAAGCCAGCGACGACCTCGTGGGAGGCCGTAGCCTACGGAGCAACGTCCTGCTTCAAGGCGCCCCCCGTCGGGGGCGGAATGCGCGGCCTGCACCTCGGCGGCACGGCGTGCACGTACGACGCCGCCGACCGCGGGCGGGAAGTGGCCCGAATCGCGGTCACGGGCGTGACCCGAGACGACCTGCTCAGTTTCAAGTACTGGCGGCAGGTGCGGGAGCAGAGCGGCGGCTCGCGCGACGCCCTCGAGGTCTGGGTGACGCGGCAGTCGCCGGACGGCGCTTCGATCCTGCCGCGGCGCGTGGTGTTCAGGATGTCGGAATCGCACGCATCCTACGCGAAGTGGATCCAGAGCCCCGGCGTCGCGCCGGGGGACTTCTACAGTCCCGCGGACTGGCCGGAAGGGACGACGCGCGATCTCTTCGTCTACTTCGTGTTCGAGAAGGGGGACGACGTCAGCTCCGGTCTCGGGCTGGGGGTGCTGATCGACGACGTCACGCTCGGCCGCAAGGGGGTGGAGACACTGGAACAGACCACCTACGACACCGACGTCTGCAGCGGGAGCGAGGGGGGCGACGCCTGCCTCGAGGGCGCCAGCACGGTCAATGCGTACAAGGACAAACCGGCCAAGGTGGCGTCGTACCAAGATGGCCGGAAGGTGCTGGAGCGGCGCTTCGTGTACCGCGGCCTGAACGGCCGCCTCTCGGGCGTGCGTACGCTGTTCGACTGGCGCGGGATGGCGCGGGACAATCATCCCGAGGACTGGACGAGCGTGGTCTGGAACGCGACCTGGAACAGCCACGGCCTGCCCGCCGACCTGGTGGCGCCTTATGCGGCGGCGGCCGGCAAGCGACGCTACGCGCAGCTCTACTACGGCACGCTGCTGCGCCGGATCACGAGCGGCACGACGCCGCTGCTGGTCGCGGAGGACGGGCTGGACGGCGTCTACTACGACGCCGCCGGCGAGCCGACCGAGTTGCGCTTCGCCAACGGTGCGGGGACGGCGATCGCGCGGGACGCCCAGCACCGGCCGCGGTCGTACGCGGTCTGGGGCTCGCCGACCACCGAGAGGCCCTTCTGGGCGAGCGGGAACTACACCTTCGACGGCGCGGGGAACATCCTCGCGATCGGGACGCAGCGCTTCGGCTACGACGGCGCCTCGCGGCTGACGCACGCCGAGCTGCTGCCGCAGGCGCAATCCCCGACGACGCTGACCTTCGACGTCGTGAACTGGACCTACGATCTCTACGGGAACATGACCGGGCAGACGCTCGTCGGCAGCTCGGCGGCCACCCCCCCGCCCCTGACGTTCCAGCACACCTACGGTGCCGCCGGCCCCGGCAACCACAACCAGGTCACGACGTCCGGCTTCGCCTACGACGGCAACGGCAACACCCGTCGCTTCACCGGCCAACTCGGCCCCGCGGACGCCGTCGGCGCACTCTGGGACTCCCAGAACCGCCTGACGGCGTTCGTCCAGGGCGACCCCTGGGCCGGCAGCGCACCCGGCGAGACGTACGCCTACGACGCCGACGGCTACCGCTTCCTGCGGCTCTCGCTCGACAACACGGGCAAGGCGCTGCTGTCGGTGCGCGATGGCGAGGGCCGGACGCTGTCGGAGTTCGTGGACGAGCCGAGCGGCGGGCTGAAGCTGGTGCGGGACTTCGTCTACGGGGTCGGCCAGCTGCTGGTCGAGCGCCAGGTGACCAGCGCGCCGCCGCAGATGCTGCTGGGCAGCCCGCTGGTCTCCGGCGGGAGCTATCACCTGACGGTGACCGACGGCAGCGCGGCGCCGAGCTACGAGCTGGACATCCGCACCGCGTCCGGCTTCCAGAACCGCCTGACCGGCCTGCAGCGCGACGCGGCCCAGCAGCTCCACGTGCCGGAGAGCGCCTTGTCCCCCGGCGAGACGAACGTCCTGCGGCTGCGGGCCGAGGGCGAGCCGGGGACCGGCTACTCGGTGCCGGTCTCGCTGCTGTACGATCCGAGCGTGACGCCCTCCTCCCCGAACCAGATCCGCGCGCTGGGGGTCTCGCGCAACGGGACCGACCTGGTGCTGCGCTGGGCGCTCTTGACCGAGAACGGCAAGCAGACCAGGGTGAGCTTCCGGCGGGCCGACACCGGGGCGACCTACGTGCTGACGCCGCAAGCGCTGGCGTCGTCGATCAAGTCGTACACGCTCTCGTCGCAGGCTCTGGCCTCGCCGTGCGGGGACTTCCTGCTGAGCCAGGTGCTGCAGTCCAACGAGACCGGCCCGACCCCGCCGCTCCGGAACCCGAGCAGCCAGAGCGGGACGCAGGGGACGGAGATCGATCCCTGCGACGACCCGCCGCCCGACCCAGCTCCGGGCCCGCGCTTCACCAACGCCTACCACCACCGCGATCACCTGGGCACGCTGCGCAACGTAACCGGCGACGGGGGCTACCTGGCCGCGGCCTACGACTGGTACCCGTACGGGACGCGGATGAGAACGGGCCTCGCCGGCTCCGCCTCGGACAGCCGGCGGGTGTTCACGGGGCACGAGCGGGATCTGGCGACGGGGCTGGATTACATGATGGCGAGGTACTACGGACCAAGCCTCGCCCGCTTCCTGAGCACCGATCCCGGAGACGACACCTACCTCGACGCCCCGCAGAGCTGGAGCGAGTATTCCTACGTTCGCGATCGTCCCATCGGCGCGAACGACCCGACGGGCAGATTCACGGATTGGGGACTGACCCGCGAGTTCCGCGTGAGCCCGCCCGCGGTGGCGGCGACAGGTGGCACCCCCCAGGCCGCCTCTCAGACGATCGAGCAGATTGCCAAGTCGACGTCGTCGGTGGCGAATACGGTCGGTTGCGGAGCACTACTTGGGGCGGTCGTCGCGGCAATCGTTCCGGGGGGACAAGCAGCGGTTCCTCCCCTCCTGTCAGTCGCTGGCACGATGGGGACGATCTCGCTCGGCAGTGATGTCGCCGCGGCCGCAGCGGTCCCGTCAACCGATAACGTCAACACCGTCATTGCCGATGTGGTGACGACAGCAGCGGTGGCGGGTGCGCTCAGGGGCGCGGAAGCACAGATGAGCCCCGGCTCCCGGGTGGCTGTCGAGACAGCTGCGATTCCTGCTGCGACGGCAGTGACGAGCATCGCGGAATCTGTGGAGGATGCCGTCGACGACCGAGGGAAGACCGACCCTGCTGCTCCCCAGCGGGAACCGGCAGACAAGGAACAGAAGAAGTAGCGTGATCATCGGCCGGAGTGCGACCAGATGAGAGCTTGGATCCAGGTTCTTCTGCTCATTGCGCTTGGTGCTGCGGCCTTGTGCCTCGCCGCCCGCATTCGGGTACCTCCTGATGAGCCCGGGTCAGTGCTGTACCCGACCTATCGGTACCTTAGGCTGATGTTGCTCGTCTCCGGGGGGGGTGCTCTCTTAGTGGCGGTGCGACTTGTGGCATTCCCTCCGTGAAGGCGACCAAAGAAGTTAGACGGCGTCAGGACGGTCAGCGATCTTGGCTTCGCTCGGTGACGCCGGCCATGTGCACCTCCGGCTTGCGTCCGGGCTACAGCGAACAGGCCGCATGTTCGATTTGATTTCCGCCGGGCTGCGAATCCCACCGGCTTTGGCAAGGGGGCACCGTGCACAACCCGCCTACGACGCCGACGGCTACCGCTTCCTGCGGCTTTCGCTCGACAAAGCCGGCAAGGCGCTGCTGTCGGTGCGCGACTGGGAGGGCCGGAGGCTGTCGGAGTTCGTGGACGAGCCCATCGGCGGGCTGAAGCTGGTGCAGGACTTCGTCTGCGGGGTCGGCCAGCAGCTGATCGAGCGCCAGGTGACCAGCGCGGCGCCGAGCTACGAGCTGGACATCCGCACCGCGTCCGGCTTCCAGAACCGCCTGACCGGCCTGCAGCGCGACGCGGCCCAGCAGCTCCACGTGCCGGAGAGCGCCTTGTCCCCCGGCGAGACGAACGTCCTGCGGCTGCGGGCCGAGGGCGAGCCGGGGACCGGCTACTCGGTGCCGGTCTCGCTGCTGTACGATCCGAGCGTGACGCCCTCCTCCCCGAACCAGATCCGCGCGCTGGGGGTCTCGCGCAACGGGACCGACCTGGTGCTGCGCTGGGCGCTCTTGACCGAGAACGGCAAGCAGACCAGGGTGAGCTTCCGGCGGGCCGACACCGGGGCGACCTACGTGCTGACGCCGCAAGCGCTGGCGTCGTCGATCAAGTCGTACACGCTCTCGTCGCAGGCTCTGGCCTCGCCGTGCGGGGACTTCCTGCTGAGCCAGGTGCTGCAGTCCAACGAGACCGGCCCGACCCCGCCGCTCCGGAACCCGAGCAGCCAGAGCGGGACGCAGGGGACGGAGATCGATCCCTGCGACGACCCGCCGCCCGACCCAGCTCCGGGCCCGCGCTTCACCAACGCCTACCACCACCGCGATCACCTGGGCACGCTGCGCAACGTAACCGGCGACGGGGGCTACCTGGCCGCGGCCTACGACTGGTACCCGTACGGGACGCGGATGAGGACGGGGGTCGCCGGCTCCGCGTTGGACAGCCGGAGGGTGTTCACGGGGCACGAGCGGGACCTGGCGACGGGGCTGGATTACATGATGGCGAGGTACTACTCGTCACCGGGGGGGACGTTCCTGTCGGTGGATCCCGGGGAGGACACGGATCTCGATGATCCCCAATCCTGGAATGCCTACAGCTACGTTCGTCGCGACCCGCTCGGTGGGAACGATCCTGACGGCAGATTCGGGAATCTCCTGGTCGGCTTCGTCGTCGGGGCGGCTGTCGAGGCCGGGTCGCAAGTCGTGGCGGGGATGTCGGAAGGAAAGGGCCTCATCGATTCCGTAAAGGGCATCGAGGGGAACAAGGTCCTCCTCAGTGCTGCGGTCGGAGGGGTGACTTCGGGCGTGAGCGCAATCCGCGCGATTGGATTGGCCGGCCGGCTCGCCGTGGAGGCCGCTGGCAATGTCGCCGAGGGAGCTCTGCATGCCCAAGTTGATGATGCCTCCTACGGGTCTGCGGAGGTCGTCGACGACGCCATCGTCGGAGCTGTAGCAGGAGTAGTCGGAGAGGGCACCGAACGCCTGACGCACGCCGTCGCACAACAGACGGACGCGGCGAAAAGCCTCGCCCACGACGCGAAGCGCCTGGAGAACATCGCCGACAAGGGGCGCCCGCGGGCGGCCCAGGAGTTGCGCGCACAGCAAGCCAAGGAGAAGGCGGCAAGCTACGGCTCGAAGCTCGCATCGGTCACCGGCGCAGCGGCGAGCAACCTAACGAGCGAGGCTGCAGGGAACAAGAAGAAACAACCGTGAGGCGGTCTCGCGAGGTAGAAGGGCAAGGAGGCGACTCCTCGCAAGCGCGGCCGTGGCCCTTGCGTTGGCTCGGCTCGCTGCTGTTGGTGAGTGTGGTCCATATCGCAACACCGGCCCTCCTCGCGGAGGCGGGCTCTGCGGAATACGCACGGAGTCGCGATCAGCTGTTCGTTGTGTGCTTCATCGCATTCCTCCTATTCATCGTTCTCGTCTCATACCTACGGGGGCGAAGACGCGAGTTCTCGCAAACGCGGCGGTGGGACCTGCGCTGGATCGGCCCACTGCTGCTGGCGGGTTTGGTTTACCTCGCGACAAGGGCGCATCTCGCGGAGGCGGGATCCGCGGATTACGCCCGACGTCACGGCCGGCTCTTCACAGTGTGTCTGCTCGCGTTTCTCCTATTCGTAGTCCGAGTCAGTACTCGCCCGGCCCCCTCGTTGATCAAGGCGGCTCGTAGCGCCGACCAGAAGTCGGAGTACATCCGCGGTGGGTGGATGTCGATCGACCTGGCCTTGCTCCTGTCTGCGGCCGCGGCAGTATTCGTGCTGGATTGGAGTGGCTGGCGCGACTATCTCGTACAGATCGGCGTGGTCTCGGCGCTCATAATTGTTCGCATCGTTGTCAGTCTCGTCCAACGGGCGTTGGGAAAGAAGTGACCGCACACGGCGTGGTTCGCACGAGGTTGCCGGCCAGGCAGAGTGCGGCGGGGCGAAGTGGCGTTGAAGGCCCCGCGGACGCCATCGGCGGGCCGGGTCAGGAGCGCTTGCGACTTCGCTCCAGCGCCCGAACGTCGGCAAGATCCTGCGCGCGCGCAGTGGCCCGCTTGGCTGCGAGCAGGTCGTCGAGGCCGATGATCTCGACCGGGACGTCCGCCCACCGCGCCTGGAGACGCCGCTCCCAGGCCGCCGGGAAGTCGACTCCCGGGATCGTGCGGAAGATCTCGACCCGAACGGGTGCGGCGCCCATCCACACGATGTCATTCGGCCCGGCACTCTGGAGTTCTGCGAGTGCGGCAGCCGGCGCGCCGAAGGCCCGGAGTGCCGCGAGAACGCGGGAGAGATTCGACGGCTCCTCGCCGATCCAGAGGCCGAGGTCTTTCGTGAAGCGCGGGCGGCCGTGGAACGCGACGGCGTAGCCGCCCACGACGAGGTACTCAGCGTTCGCCGCGGCGAGTGCCGAAAAGAGATCTCTCAAGTCGGGGTGGAGGTCCATCGTTGCCCTCGATTGCCCACGCCTCTTCGACCAACTGCCACGCGGCGGCCAGCCGCATCTCGGGTGGCGCGGCGAGCCAGAACGCGATCTCCGCGTCGAGAGCCTCGGCCCCGTGGCGGACGCGCCCCGCGGTCCAGCCCGGGCGCGTTGCAGGGTTCCGTTCGATCGTCATGCACTGATTCTAGCAGAGGCCCGGCGAGAAGACGGCTGCCACCTGGCTGCGCGAAACCCTGAGCGTCTCCGACCCACGGCGCCACGGGATTAGCGCAGCCGCTCCCCGTCGATCCGGAACCTCGCCACCCGGTCCTCGAGCACGGTCACGCCGATCCCCGGCCCGTGCGGCACCTCGATGAAGCCGTCCGCGCCCAGCACCACCGGCGGCTCGACCAGGTCTTCGTGGAAGTAGCGGCGGGTCTCCGAGGTGTCTCCCGGCAGCATGAATCCCGGCACCGTCTGCAGGTGGATGTTGACCGCCCGGCCGATCCCGGTCTCGTCCATGCCGCCCGACCAGGCCGGGGCCCCGCGCGCGGCGCAGGCCGCGGCGATCCGGACCGACTCCAGGAGCCCCCCGACCCGCCCCTGCTTGATGTTGACGATCCGGCAGGCCCCCAGCTCGAGCGCGGCGCAGGCGTCGTCCAGCGAGTGGATCGACTCGTCGAGGCAGAGCGGGGTCGCCAGGTGCCGCTGCAGCGTCGCGTGCTGCACGATGTCGGCGTACGACAGCGGCTGCTCGATCATCGTCAGCCCGAAGGGGTCGAGCTGCGCCAGGTGGTCGGCGTCGGCCAGGCTGTAGTCGCCGTTGGCGTCGGCCATCAGCTGGATCTCCGGGAAGCGCTCGCGCACGGCGCGCACCCACTCCACGTCGCGGCCGCGCATGATCTTGATCTTGACCCGGTGGTAGCGGTGCCGGACCGCCTCGTCGACGGCGGCCAGCAGCGCCTCGACCGAGTCCTGCAGCCCGATGCTGATCCCCGACGGGATCGGCTTGCGGGGCGCGCCGAGCAGCTCGTGGAGCGGCTGGCCGGCGCGCTTCGCGAGCAGGTCGAGCAGCGCGTTCTCGATCGTCGCCTTGGCCATCCCGTGGCCGCGCACCCGGCGGAACCGCGCCGCGAGCGCCCCGACCGTCAGCCCCGGCTCGACGCAGGGCAGCAGGAAGTCGCGGAGGATGTGCCGCGCGGTGGTGGTCGTCTCGCTGGCGTAGTACGGGTCCGGATCGGCGACGCACTCCCCCCAGCCGACGAGGCCGCCGGCCTCGACCCGCAGCAGCACCGCCTCCTTGCAGGTCCAGGTGGCGACGCTGGTGCCGAACGGGCTGACGAAGGGGAGGCGCACCACGATCACGTCGACGCGGTCGAGCGCGGGGATCTCGAGCGCCTCGATCCGGTCGAGCGGCGACGGGGACGGCGGCGTCATCGCGTGGCCTCGCTTTCCTGTCGCCGCGGCATCAGGGCCGCTCGGCGAGCGTGACCTCGCCGTCCAGCTCGAGCCGGAATCGCCCGCGCCCCGAGGGCGCGATCCGGATCGCCGGGCAGCGCTCCTCGAGCCGCCGCCGCAGCAGGATCAGCCGGCTCTCGAGGTTGTCCTTGATCACCGGGAGCTGCAGCGACTTGTCGAGCCGCAGCAGGCGGTTGGTGAACTCGCCGCGCCCCTCGTCGCGGTGCTCGCGCAGCACCTTGCGCAGGATCTTCGCCGGCAGCCCGCGGACCAGGTACTCGCCGTCGACCAGCACGCACTCGTCGGCGGCGTAGTAGGCGACCTCGAGCGCGGCCGGCGCGGCGCCGGGGACCGCCGTCGCCGCGTCGCGCGCCGCCCCGGGCGCGGCCGGCGGCGCCGCCCCGGCCGGCTCCTCGACCTCCTCGGTGCGCTCGCGGTGCAGCACGTTCTGGATGGCGATCGCCAGGTAGCCGCCCAGCACCTCCAGGTAGGCCCGGTCCTCCTCGTGGAAGCGGTAGGCCTGCTCGCTCTCGATGCAGAGCACGCCGACCAGGTCGTCGTGCGCCAGCAGCGGGATCCCCAGCACGCTGTCCGGGTTGGCGAGGCCCGGGAGCGGGATCCGCCGGTCCTCCGGGCAGAGCCCGCGCTCCTGCGCGCGCCGCGCGACGGCGAAGGCGTAGAGCATCTGCCGCAGCATCCCCGAGATCCGGACCGGCTTCCTCGCCTCGGCCACCATCCCGATGATCCCCTCGCCGAAGCCGACCTCCGAGCCGGCGCCCCCCGGCGGGTAGCCGCGGCTGGCGATCAGCTCCAGCCGGTCCGGCCGCTCCGAGGCCAGCAGGATCATCGAGTGGCGGAAGCCGAAGGAGTTCTCCAGCGACTCCAGGACCGAGTCGAGCAGGCCGTCGAGCGTCGCGGCGCGGTGGATCCGGTCCGAGAACTCCTGCAGCGCGCGCATCGTGAACGGGACGCCGGCGGCCGGCCGCGGCGCGGCGGCCCCCGCGGGGCGGCCCCGCTCATGCGGGACCGGTTCGATCGCCAGGACCTCGTAGATGTCGGCCCCCAGCAGCTTGAAGATCCCCTTCAGCCCGCTGTGCGAGGCGATCGCCTCGATCCGCAGCTTCATCGACTCGAACAGCGGGCCGGCCGTCTCGGTCCGGACGAAGCGGACCGACAGGGCGTACATCTGCAGCGTGTCGGGGTCGTAGAGCCGGACCAGCGCGCGCGGGTTCTCCGCGATGTTGCGCTTGCTCTTGTTGAAGAACTGGAACGACAGCGCGACGTGCGAGGGGTCGACGTAGTCGACGTGGCTGAGCATCGCGACGTTGGGAACGCCCGCGGCGGAGCAGGTGCAGAGCCAGGCCGGCAGCAGGCCCTGGAAGCAGGGGGTGAGCGTCTCGAGCGGGATCATCGCAGCGGCTCGCCGGCACCGGGGCCCGGCGTCTGCTCGTACAGCTCGGTCACGCGCAGCCGCAGCGCCACCGCGGGCCAGACCGCCCAGCCGGCGGTCAGCGCGCGGGGGATGCCGATCGCCTCGAGCTGCGCGAGGAAGCCGTCGGCCTGGCGCTCGACCTCGGCCCGCTCCCCCGGCCGGGCGCGGCGCGAGGATTCGAAACGCCCCTTGACCTGGCAGGCCCGGTTGTCGACCGGCCGGTCGAAGGCGAGCGCGATCTCGGGGTGCCGCTCGAGGTTCCGCAGCAGGGCCGGCGCGGCCCGGCCGTGGACGAAGACGGTCAGGTGCGCGCCGTCGGGGTCGATCCGCACGGCCCAGGCCCGGGCCCCGTCCGGGCTCAGTTCGCCGTCGCGGGTGCCGACCGTGATCGACAGGCCGGACTCCAGGTAGGCCGCAAGTTCGGCGGAAATCGACGCCAGCGAGGTCATCGGTCGGGCCTTAGGAAGAGTTTAGGAAAAGTGTAGGACAGCTTGAGGAACACCGCCCCGGGGCGGTCGGTATTGTCCCCGAAACGGCCGGACGAGCCGGCCGCCGTCACCCGAGGGAGGGATACCCGATGTCGCACCGCAGGAACCCGTCGCCGGCGCACCGCGCCCTGCTCCTTCTCGCCGCCCTGCCGCTGGCCGCGCTGTCCGCGCGGGCCGCCGGCCCGGCCGGCCCCGCTGCCCCCGCCACTCCCGCCGCCCCCGCCGACGCCCAGGTCGCGCGCGGCGCCTACCTGGTCAAGATCATGGTCTGCAACGACTGCCACACGCCGTGGAAGGTCGGTCCGCGCGGGCCGGAACCGGACATGTCGCGCGCGCTGTCGGGCCACCCGCAGGACCTGGTGATGCCCCCGCCCCCGGCGCTGGGCGGCGGGCCGTGGGTCTGGGCCGGCGCCGGCTCGAACACGGCGTTCGCGGGACCCTGGGGGGTCAGCTTCGCGGCGAACCTGACGCCGGACCGGGAGACCGGGCTGGGGACCTGGACCGCCGAGACCTTCCTGGCCGCGCTGCGCACCGGGCGCCACGAGGGGCAGGGGCGCCCGATCCTGCCGCCGATGCCGTACCCGTGGTTCCGCCAGGCGACGGACGAGGACCTGCGCGCGATCTTCGCCTACCTGCAGTCGCTCGCGCCGATCCGCAACCGCGTTCCGCTGCCGGTCGAGCCGGCCGCGGCGCCCGCGCATTGAGCGCCGGGCCGCGCCGGCGGACGAGGACCCCGATGCGCTCGTGCAGGACGGCGAGGCGGCTCGTGCCCGCGCTGCTGGTGCTGCTGGCCGGCGGCTCGGGCCTGGCGCGCTCCGGCTCTCCCGCGACGATGACCGCCGCGCCGCCCCGGCTGTCCGAGACCGGGCTCTACGCGGCGGACGGCTCGATCGACCCGCGCAACCTGCCGTACGCGCCGCAGTACCCGCTCTGGACCGACGGCGCCGCGAAGGCCCGCTGGATCCGGCTGCCGGAAGGGGAGGCGATCGACGTCTCCGATCCCGACGCGTGGCGCTTCCCGGCCGGGACGATCCTCTGGAAGGAGTTCGCGTTCCACGGCCGCAAGGTCGAGACGCGGATGATCTGGCAGACCGACGCGGG
Source organism: uncultured Acidobacteriota bacterium (assembly GCA_964476985.1). Lineage (GTDB taxonomy): Bacteria > Acidobacteriota > Polarisedimenticolia > J045 > J045 > JALOKP01. The sequence goes on from CAYZDB010000002.1 coordinate 20,998, forward strand.
GACCTGGGAGTTCGCGACCTACGCCTGGAACGAGGCGCAGACCGACGCGCTGCTGGTCCCGCCCGAGGGGATCCCCGACGCGGCCGAGATCGCGCCGGGCCGCCGCCACGCGATCCCCGGCGTCGCCGACTGCCTCTCGTGCCACGCCTCGTCGCCGTCGCCGGTGCTGGGCTTCAACGCGCTGCAGCTCTCCGACGACCGCGACCCCCTGGCCCCGCACGCCGAGCCGCCCCGGCCCGGGATGGTGACGCTGCGCGCGCTCGTCGACTTCAACCGGCTCGACCCGCCGCGTCCCGCGTGGGCCGCCGACCCGCCGCGGATCCGCGCCGCGGACCCGGTGGCGCGCGCCGCGCTCGGCTACCTCTCCGCGAACTGCGGCCACTGCCACAACGACCGCGGCCCGCTCGCGCGCCTGGGCTTCTCGCTCCGTCACGACGAGGCCGGGGAGCGCGGCGCCCCCGAGCCGGCGCTCGCGACCGCGGTGGGGGCGCCGGGGCGCTTCGTCGTCCCGGGCGTTTCCCGCGACGACTCGCGCCTCGTCGCGCCCGGTCTTCCCGCGCACAGCGCGCTGCTGCACCGGATGGAGACGCGCCGCCCGGCGACGCAGATGCCGCCCCTCGGGACCGTGATCGAGGACGAGGACGCGACCCGGCTGGTCCGGGCCTGGATCGTGTCGTTGAGCGCCGGGGATCCCGGGGCTATCCTCGCGCCCTCCCGCTAGAACGGTCAGCGGACACCCGGCATTCGCGCTCGCGAGGGGCCGGCCGAAGGAACCGAGGAGAAGAACGATGCGGAACACGATGGCGGTCCTGCTGGTCCTGGGGGCGCTGCTGCTCGCCGGCGGGGCCACGCTGGCCGCGGACAGCCCGATCGACGCGGTGAAGAAGGCCTGCAACACGGAGCTCACCACCTTCTGCAAGGGCGTGAAGCCGGGGGACGGTCGCGTCCTCGCCTGCCTCTACGCCTTCGAAGACCAGGTCTCCGACAAGTGCACCTACGCGGTCTACAACGCGGCCGCCGAGCTCGAGCAGGCCGTCAACGCCCTGAAGTTCGTGGCCGCGCAGTGCAAGGACGATCTCCTGAAGTACTGCGGCGACGTCCAGGTCGGCGAGGGGCGCGGCCTCGCCTGTCTCGAGAAGAACGAGAAGACCGTGAGCCAGGCCTGCAAGGACGCGCTGAAGCAGACCGGTCTGAAGAAGTAGGTCGGCCGGCGCGCGCCGGCAGCGGGCTGGGAGCCCGGGTCCCGGGGGGAATCCCCGGCACGGGGATCGATCCAGCTCGACCCGCCGGGACGCGGCGAGGGGAGTATCCTCGCCCGCAGTGAGGCGCGGGACGCCGGTCCAGGGCCCGCGATCTGACGAGTGGATCGTCGTTCCGGCGGGAAAGGCGGCGCCATGACCGGGCCCGTACCCATCGACCGATCGGACGACTTCTCGCTCGTGCTGGGCGGTCCGCTGTACCAGCTGTTCCGGCGGTCGCGCCTCGTCGGCGACGCGATGGAGCTGCTCAAGCGGCGGATCCTGGTCATCACGCTCATGGCGTGGCTGCCGCTGCTGCTCCTGTCGGTGATCGGCGGGAGCGCCCTGGGCGGCGGGATCAAGGTCCCGTTCCTGCACGACGTCGAGATGCACGTCAAGTTCCTGGTCGCGCTGCCCGCCCTGATCGCCGCCGAACTGGTCGTCCACCTGCGCATCCGTCCGACCGTGAAGGCGTTCCTGAACCGGGGCGTCGTCCCCCCGGGAGAGGTGCCGAGATTCAACGCGGCCATCGCCTCCGTCCTGCGGGCGCGCAACTCCGTCGCCCTGGAACTCGCGCTGGTGGCCGTCGTCTACACGCTCGGCCTCTGGATCTGGCGCAGCCAGACGGCCCTCGAGGCGGCCACCTGGTACGCGAGGCCGGAGGGCGGGCACCTCAACCTGACTCCCGCCGGCTACTGGTTCGTCCTGGTCAGCCTCCCGATCTTCCAGTTCATCCTGCTGCGCTGGTACATGCGGATCGTCCTCTGGTTCGTCTTCCTGTGGCGGGTCTCGCGGCTCGATCTGCACCTCGTCCCCACCCATCCGGACCGGGCCGGAGGCCTCGGCTTCCTGGGCCAGGGCACCTACGCCTTCGGCCCGATCCTCTTCGCGCAGGGCACCCTGCTCTCCGGCCAGATCGCCGGCCGGATCTTCCAGCAGGGCGCGAACCTGGTGGACTTCAAGGTGCAGATCGTGGGGTTCATCGCCTTCTTCCTGGCGTTCATCCTCGGCCCGCTCGTCGTCTTCACGCCGCCCCTTGCGCGGGCGAGGCGGCGCGGGTTGAGCGAGTACGGGACGCTCGCGAGCCGGTACGTCCAGGCGTTCGACGAGAAGTGGCTTCGCGGTGGCGCATCGCGGGAGGACGAATTCCTGGGCACCGGCGACATCCAGTCCCTGGCCGACCTGGGGAACAGTTTCGCGGTCGTCCAGGAGATGCGCTTCGTACCCTTCGGTGCCCGCGACGCGGTGAGGCTGGCCGCGATGACTGCCGCCCCGCTGGCGCCGCTGGTCCTCACGATCTTCTCGCTGGACGACCTGGTGACCCAGCTGCTCAAGGCGATCTTCTAGCGCCCCCTTCCGCCGGCCAGGGCCCCGGAGGCGTCCGTCGCGGTACATTCATGGCCGCTCCCAGGGGAGAGTTCGCGATGCCCGCTGCCTTGGCCCGCCGTTGCCGGCCTTTCCGCCCCGGCGCCGGTCCGCTCGCCGCGCTTGCCACGGCGGTCCTGCTGGCCGGCGGATCGGCCCGCCCGGCCCAGGCCTACACCCCCGGCTCCGGCACGCTCTACACCGCGAACTTCGAGTCCGAGCTGGACGCCGACTGGGAGCAGGGGAACGGGCTGGGCCAGCCCTCCCCCTGGACGCGGATCCCGGACGGCGGCGACAGCAGCTTCTACGCCGACGGGAAGGGGCCCTACGCCAGCTCGCCCTCGAAGCACTGGGCCCGCCACCACGTCGTGCCGGCCACGGCCACGAGCTTCTCGATCGCCTTCGAGTACCGGACCGAGCTGGGCGCCGCCTACTACTTCGACCTCGACCTCGAACAGCGCGCCCCCACGCCGCGCAAGTACCGGCTGCGCGTCGACAGCGCCGGCCGGCTCTCGCTCTGGCGGACCGAGAACGGCGTCTTCGTGCAGAAGGCGGCGACGGGCACGGCCGCGATCCCGGTCAACCAGAAGCGCTGGATCCGCCTCGCGATCCAGCCCGGCAGCGGGCACCCGCTCGTCCGCGCGCGCGTCTGGTCGGGCTCCGCGGGCTCGGAGCCGGCGAGCTGGACGCTCGAGTTCACCGACGAGAACGACACGCTCGCCCGCGTCCACCGCTTCGAGCTGACGACCGACGGGCCGGCCGGGAACGAGACCTGGATCGACGACCTGGACGCCTTCGGCGACGCGTCGGAGGGCGTCGCGTCGACGGTGAAGACGATCTACATCGCCGAGTGGAGCCACCTCGACATCGGCTTCACCGAGCCGCCGGACGAGATCGAGGCCTTCGCCAAGACGCACCTCGACCAGGTGCTGGCGAACCTCGCGGCCGACCCGGCGTACCGCTTCTTCATCGAGGAGTCGTGGTTCCTGGCGCGCTGGTGGGAGCGCTCCACCGAGAGCGAGCGGGACGACATGGTGGCCTGGCTGCGCAGCGGGCGGCTGTCGCTGGGCGCCGGCTACGCCTCGCTCCACACCACGACCGCGGGCCACGAGGAGCTGACGCGCAACCTCTACTGGGCCTCGCGCTTCGCGCGCCAGCACCAGGTTCCGCTCCGGACCTGGATCACCGACGACGTGCCGGGGTCGACCTTCGCGCTGCCCGAGCTGCTGGCCCGCAGCGGCATCGAGTACTACCTGGCCGGGATGAACACGCCGTTCGGCGGCCGGGTCCAGCACCCGCACCACGGCGAGCGCCCGTGGTGGTGGGTCGGGCCCGACGGCAGCCGGGTGCTGACCTGGCACACCTTCGACGCCTACGCCGAGGCCTTCGACTGGGGCTTCTCGTTCTTCGACGGGATCGCGGACATCCGCAACAAGACCGGGAAGAAGCTGCCCGAGCTGGAGGAGCTGGGCTACCCGTACCCCGAGCTGATGCTGATGCGGGCCTTCGACAACCACTACCAGGGGTTCAAGGTCCGCGACCTGGTCAACCAGTGGAACGCGACCTACCAGACCCCGAAGTTCGTGATGGCGACGCCCGAGGAGTTCCTCGACCTGATGCTCGCCCGCTACGGCCCGGACGCCTTCCCGTCGTTCTCGGGCGACTTCGGCGCGGCCTGGTCGGGGAGCCACGCCGACGCGCCGCACACCGAGCGGATGGTGCGCCAGGCCCACCGCGAGACGCGGTCGGCCGAGGCGCTGCTGGCCGCGGGGTCGCTGGTCGACGGGCTGCCGGTCCCGCAGGCCGACGTCGACCACGCCTACCGGCGGATGCTCGAGGTCGACGAGCACTCCGGGGCGGGCGGCTGGCCCGGCTACTTCACGCCGGAGGAGATGGACCGCAACAACCGGGCCCACCTCTCGTACGCCGTCGAGGCCAGCACGAGTTCCTCGTCGCTCCTGGCGGAGGGGCACCAGCGCGCCACCGCGGCGATCCCCGCGGCCGGCGACGCGGTGATCGTCAGCAACCCGCTGGGCCGCGCGCGCGACGGCTGGGCGCGCGTGGCGCTGCCGGCGGCGCTCTACGGCACCGCCTTCCGCGTCGTGGATCGCGCCACGGGCCAGGAGCTGCCGTACCAGCGCTTCGACGCCAGCTCCGAGATCGCCTTCCGCGCGCTGAACCTGCCGGCGGTCGGCTATCGCGTGTACGACCTGCAGCCGGGCGCGCCGTCCGCCGTGCCGGAGGGGATGCTGCAGGTCACGGCGACGACGCTGGAGAACGACCACTACCGGCTGGTGGTCGATCCCGCGGACGGCTCGCTGACGACGCTGACCGAGAAGGCCACCGGCCGCGCGCTGATCGACCCCGGCAGCAGCTACCGCTTCAACCGGCTGGCCTCCAGCACCAAGTCCGACGTCCAGGCCGGCCGCGCGCCGACCGCCGCCGCGGTGGGAGGCGCCAGCGTGACCGTGAGGACCGCGGGGCCGCTGATCGCCGAGCTGCAGGTCACGCGCACCGGGACGCCGCACACCTCGACCGTCTACCGGCTGCGGCGCGGCGAGAACCGGGTCGAGTTCGACAACACGATCAATCGCAACGCCACCCCCTACGTCAACAACGCCACCAGCTACCGCTGGTACACCGTGACGCTCCCGTTCAACCTGCAGAACCTCTCGATCTACAGCGAGACCACGACCCGCTTCCTGCGCTACCCGCAGGACGGCTTCCCGCGCGACAACTACTTCGACTGGCACAACGTCGAGCACACGCTGGGGCTGTTCGACGAGGACGGCGGCGTGCTCTACGCGGTCGACAACACCGACGCCCACCACCTGGAGAAGTTCAAGCAGCTCACGCCGCCGTCGCCGTCGCTGGCGACGGGGCTGCTGCTCTCGCGGATGTACGACCGCTCGGACGAGTACGAGTTCGAAGGCGGGACGATCGGGCCCTACACGATGGAGCCCGACACCGCGCCGGCGCTGCGCTTCACGCACTCCGTGCGCGGGGTGCCGCCGCTGTTCGACCCGGTCGCGGCCAGCCGCTTCGGTTTCGAGGCGCTCAACGCGCCGCTGGCCCGCTACGTCGCGGCCCGCCCGGGGTCGCTGCCGGGCGGGGAGGCCTCGTTCTTCTCGGTCGACGCGCCGAACGTCCTGCTCTACACCGTCAAGCGCGCCGACGACGGCGACGGCGTGATCCTGCGGATGACGGAGCTGGCCGGCGTGCCGACCACCGCCCGCATCTCTTCGGGCATTTTCACGCTCTCGGCGCCGCTGCTGGCCGAGCAGGACGAGGAGGGCGGCTCGCCGCTGGCGCTGGACGGCGGCGCGGTGGTGGTCGAGCTGGCGCCCTACGTGACGGCGACGGTCCGCGTTCGCGCGGCGCTCCCGGTCGTGGCCGTGACCCGCAACGACGCCGCGGGGGCGGTGCACCTGGAGTGGGCCGGCGGCGCGGCGCCGTTCCGGCTGGTGCGGGCCGAGGACGCGCAGTTCACCGTCGGCGTGACCACGCTGCTCGACGGCTCGGGCGAGCGCAGCTACGACGATCCGGTGCTGGGCGACGGAAAGACCTACTTCTACCGGGTGGAGTGACACGATGCGGGCGCGCACCCCCCTCGCCGGCTGCGCGCTGGCCGCGGCGGTCCTCGCGGCGGCGATCGGCGCGGCATGGGCCCACGGCGCGTCGCGCGGCCTGCACCTGCACCTCTCGCCCGACAAGGCGGCGCGCGGCGCGGACGTCGCGGTCGCGGTCAACGCGGCCGAGCCGATCGTCGCGCTGGCGGTCGGCTTCGTCGGCCAGGAGCCGGTGCGGATCGCGGTCAAGCCGGCGGCGCGCGACGCGGCGGTCACGCTGAAGGTCCCGGACGGCGCGGCCGGCGAGTCGATCAACGTGCAGGCCGAGGCCACGACGGAGTCGGGCCGGACGCTGCGCGCCGCGGCGATCCTGCAGCTGCTGCCGCGCGGGGAACGGCGGGCCGAGGGGGGCCGCTGATCCGGATCGCGGTCGAGCGCCCGGGCTCCGGCGGCTGGTTCACGGGCCGCGGCGACGACGGCGCGTCCTGGAATCTCTACGGAGCCGCCCCGGGCGACGTCGTCGAGGCCCGGCCGGTCGCCGGGCGCGCCGGCTGGGCCGAACTCGTCGCGACGCGCGAGCGCGGTCCGGGACGGCGCGAGCCCCCCTGCCCGCTGGCCGCGTCCTGCGGCGGCTGCCACTGGCTTCAGCTCGAGGAGGCGACGCAGGGCGACTGGCGCGAGCGAATGCTGCGCGAGCAGGCCGCCGCGCGCGGGGTCGACCTGGCGGCGCGCCGGGTCCCGGTGCGCCGCGTCGCCTCGCCGCAGGCGCTGGGCTACCGCTGGCGCGCGCGCTTCCAGTCCGGCTTCGGCGACGGCGCGCCGACGATCGGCTTCCACGGGAAGGGGCACTGGCGCGTGGTCGACGTGCCGGAGTGCCCGCTGCTCGCGCCGCCGCTGGCCGCGGCCTACGCGGCGCTGCGCGCCGCGCTCTTCCGCCTCGCGCCGCCCGACCTGACCGGCTTCGAGTTGACGGTGCTGCCCGGTGCGCCCGGCGCACTGCTGTCGCTCAATCCACGCGACCGTCCGCCGGCGTCGTGGCCTGCGCTGGGGGAGAGCCTGCTCGGAGACGCCGGCTGCGGCCTGGCCGGGGTCGCGGTCAGTCCGCCGCGCGGCGACCCGCGCCCGGCGCGGCTGGGCGCCCCGTCGATCCAGGGCCGGACGCCCGCGGGCCGGCCGGTGGCGGTCGCGGCGCGCGGTTTCCTGCAGTCGAACCTCGCGGCGGGCGACCGGCTCGCGGACGAGGTCGTGCGGATGGCGGGTGCGTCGCGCGGCCCGAAGCTGCTGGAGCTCTACGCCGGCTCCGGGTTCCTGTCGTGGCCGCTGGCGGCGGCGGGAGCGCGGGTCGCGGCGCACGAGGAGAGCGCGGCGGCGATCGACGCGGCCCGGGCGCTGCCACCGCCTCCGCCCGGCGCGGGCGGTGCGCTGCAGCTGGCGCCGGGCGAGTCGCACGCGACCTGGTCGGCGCGCGCCGGGGAAGGCTGGGAGGTCCTCGTCGCCGATCCGCCGCGCCCCGGGCTGGGGCCGCTGGCCCGCGACCTCGCGCGCGCCGGTGCGGCCGACGCGCCGGGCCGCATCGTGCTGGTCGGCTGCTCGCTCGCCGCCGTGGCGCGCGACCTCGCCGCGCTGGCGGCCGGCGGCTGGGAACCGGCCGAGATCGTGCAGGTCGACATGTTCCCGCAGACCCGCCACGCCGAGACGGTCGTGCGGCTCGAGCGGGGCGGGAGCCCCTCGGCGCCGACGAACTGACGTAAGTAACTTCGGCAGCGTGTCTTGTAAATGCGTGATTCGTCCCGTCGTCCCCTGCTTCCGTCCCCTTGGCTTACCTTTTCGCTTGCGGGGTGAGGGCCCCCTCCCGCAAACTTCCCGATCCGCTGCCTCGCACCGAGCCCGGCGCCTTCGTCGGGAGACCGGTTCCGCGCCAAGCGGCGAGGCTGCATCCACAGGGGCAGGACATGAGAGACGACCTGGTCATCGGCATGGCCGGCTCGGGAGGCGACGGCATCGTCTCCGCCGGCGAGTTCCTGATCGCAGGGGCGGCCCGCGAGGGCTACCACGGGATCATGACCAAGAGCTTCGGCTCGCAGATCCGTGGCGGCGAGTCTTCGTGCCGCGTGCGGCTCTCGACGCGGCCCGTGCTCAACCCCGGCGGCGCGCTCGACGTCGCCGTCGCGCTGAACTGGGAAGACTTCATGAAGTTCGGCGGCGAGCTGCCGGTGCTGGGCAGCACGATCGTCCTCTACGAGGAAAAGACGGGCACGGCGCCGGACCAGCTCCCGCTGGTCGGCGTGACGCCGGCGCAGGCGATCGCGGTCCCGTTCGCCGACCTGGCCAAGAAGGCGGCCGGCACCGAGCGCGCCAAGAACACGGTCGTGCTGGGACTGATCTCCGGCTGGTTCGGCCTGGGGCGCGACGCGCTGATGGGCGGGATCCGCAAGAAGCTGGCCAAGAAGGGGGCCGAGCTGGTCGAGGCCAACGAGCGCGCCTTCGACGCCGGCGTCGAGTTCGCCAAGGCCCACCCGCTGGTCCAGGACATGACGCTCGCGCTGCAGGAGAAGGAGCGCAAGCACCTGCTCCTGACCGACGGCAACGACATGAGCGGCGCGGCCGCGATCTTCGCCGGCTGCACCTTCTTCGGCGGCTACCCGATCACGCCGTCGTCCGAGGTGATGCAGTTCTTCTCGGACCACGTCTGGAAGTACGGCGGCTCGATCGTCCAGGCCGAGGACGAGATCGCCGGGATCGGCACCGCGCTGGGCGCGTCGTTCGCCGGCCAGAAGGCGATGACCGTGACCTCCGGCCCCGGGCTGTCGCTCAAGACCGAGATCATGGGCCTGGCGACGATCGCCGAGCTGCCGCTGGTGATTCTCGACGTCCAGCGCGGCGGCCCGTCGACCGGCCTGCCGACCAAGTCCGAGCAGGGCGACCTGTTCGCGGCGGTCTTCTCCGCGCACGGCGACGTGGTGCGGCCGGTCCTGGCGCCGACCACCGTGGCCGACACCTTCGACGTGACCGTCGAGGCCTTCAACCTGGCCGAGCAGTACCAGACGCCGGTGATCATCCTGAGCGACCAGGAGATCGCGCAGCGCAAGGAGATCGTCGACCCGATCGACACCAGCAAGTTCAAGCTGGTCGAGCGGCTGAAGCCGACCGAGGCCGAGCTGCAGGACTACACGCGCTTCCGCTTCACCGAGTCGGGGATCAGCCCGATCAGCCACCCGGGGATGAAGGGCGGCAACTACCTGGCCTCCGGGATCGAGCACAACGAGGCCGGCGGGCCGATCGCCGGCGGCGCGATGCACCACAAGATGAACGAGAAGCGGTTCCGGAAGCTCGAACCGCTCAAGCGCCGCCGGGACCTGTTCGTGATCGAGGGGAACCCCAAGGCGCCGATCGGCCTGATCAGCTGGGGCAGCAGCGCGGGGGTCTGCCGCGAAGCCCTGCACCTGGCGCAGGCCGCCGGGATCGACGTCAAGCTGCTGGTGCCGTACCTGCTCTACCCGGTGGTCGAGGACGTCTACCGCGACTTCTTCGCCTCGCTCAAGGGCGGCGTGATCGTCGAGCAGTCGTACCAGGGCCAGCTCTGGCGGGTGCTCCGGATGTTCATCGACGTTCCGAAGGTGATCGAGCCGATGTGCCGCAGCGGCGCCAACCCGTTCCAGCCGGCGGAGGTCGTCGACCGGCTGAAGGGCGTGCTGAAGAAGATCCACGGCCAGACCGGCGAAAAGATGCAGCCGCAGGAGTGAGGTGAGAGATGTCGACGATGCCTCCGTGTGGAGTACTCACCCCCAAGGACTTCAAGAGCGAGCTGCGCCCGATCTGGTGCCCCGGGTGCGGCGACTACAGCGTGCTGCAGGCGGTCTACCGCGCCCTCGCCGCGATCAACCGGCCGCCGCACGAGATCGCCTTCGTGTCGGGGATCGGCTGTTCGTCCCGGATCCCGGGCTACACGACGGCCTACGGCTTCAACAGCGTCCACGGCCGCGCCCTGCCGATCGCGCAGGGGATCAAGATGGCGCGGCCCGACCTGCTCGTGCTGGCGGCCGGCGGTGACGGCGACGGCTTCTCGATCGGCGGCGGCCACGTCGCCCACGCGATCCGCCGCAACGTGGACATCACCTACATCGTGATGGACAACCAGATCTACGGCCTGACCAAGGGCCAGCTCTCGCCGACCTCGGCGCGCGGCACCAGGACCTGCACCTCGCGGCTGGGGAGCCTCGAGCAGCCGGTGAACCCGCTGCTCTACGTGCTCGGCTACGGCTGCGCGTTCGTCGCGCAGGGGACGCCGGCCGACATGCCGGGCCTGACCGCGATGCTCGAGGAAGCGATCCGCTACCCGGGCTTCGCGCTGGTCAACATCCAGTCGCCGTGCGTCACCTACGGCGAGGAAGACCAGCTGATCAAGGCCCACCGTGCGAGGATGACGACGCTCGAGAGCCTCGGCCACGACCCGTCCGACCTGATCAAGGCGATGGACAAGGCCCAGCACTACGGGACCGATCTCTTCACCGGCGTCTTCTACCGCAATCCCGAGCCGCCCCCGACCTTCGAGGGGCTGGCGGCCGAGCGGCAGCAGGAGATGATGAAGACGGCCCCGCCGCGCGAGAAGATCCTCGACCTGTTCCTTCAGAAGTAGCGGCCCCGAGCCCGAGGAGCGACCGACCGATGGCCATCGACTTTTCCCGCCTCTCCCTGAAGGACGCGCTGGACCTCGCCGTGCTGATCGAGCAGGAGGCCGAGGAGCGCTACCTGGAGTTCGCGGACCAGATGACGGCGCACCACACGCCCGACGCGGAGAAGTTCTTCCGCTTCATGGCGGTCAACGAGGAGAAGCACGGCAGCGAGCTGGCGGCCCGCCGCAAGCACCTGTTCGGCGACGCGCCGAGCACCGTCTCGTCGACGATGATCCTCGACGTCGAGGCGCCGGAGTACGACCAGGCGCGGGCCTTCATGAGCCCGCGCGCGGCCCTGGCGACCGCTCTCCGCTCGGAGGAGAAGGCGTACGCCTACTTCGACCGCGCGCTTCCCAGCATCACCAACGCCGACGTGCGGGCCCTGTTCGAGGAGCTGCGCGGCGACGAGATCCACCACATCGAGCTGGTGAAGGCGGAACTGGCGAAGCTTCCGCCGGGCGAGGA
>CAYZDB010000003.1:0-30681 GCA_964476985.1 uncultured Acidobacteriota bacterium
GCCTCGGCTACCGCGGCGAGCGCGGCGGGCCGGCCCGCCGTGGCGGCGGCGAGTTCCGCGGCCCAGGCCGGCGGCAGCGCGGCGGCGCCGACCATCGAGGCCAGGGCCCGCGCCGCGTCGTCGTCGCCCAGCGGCGGCAGCGCGATCGCGCCGGCGGACGGCGGCGTCACGAACGAAGGCTCGCCGGCCGGCCCGTCCTCGCGCAGCGCGAGCGCGACCAGGACGGGAATCGCTCCCGACGCCGCGTCCGCGACGAGCGCCTGCAGCACCTCGCACGAGGCCGGATCGGCGCCGTCGGCGTCGTCGACCAGCAGCACCAGCGGCACCCCCGCGAGCCGCGCCGCGAGCCGTTCCGCGCGCGTCGCCCCCTCGTCGGCGGGAACGGCTGCGCCCGCCTGGCGCGCCAGCGAGCGCTCGATCGCGTCCGCCAGCCCGAGCGGCCGCGGCGGCGCCTCGCGCGGCGAGACCAGCACCGCCGGCCGTCCGGCCGCGTGCGCCTCCAGCAGGAACTCCTCGAGCAGGCGCGACCGGCCCGAGCCCGCCGGGCCGCGCACCGCCCACGCCCCGCCGCCGCGTCCGCCGTGCGCGGCGAGCGCCTCGCGCCAGGTGGCGAGCTGCGGCGCGCGGCCGACCAGTTCCGCGGCGAGGGGAGCGGCCAGCGCGACCGCCGGGGCCGCTGCGGCGCCCGACAGCGGTGCCAGGCGGCGGCGCACCTCCTCGGTGGTCGGCGGGCGTCGCGCGGGGTCCTTCTCCAGCAGCGCGAGGATCAGCTGGTCGAGCAGCGGCGGGACGCCGGGAGCCAGGTCGCGCGGCGGGGTCGGCGCCAGCGCGAGGTGCGCGCGCACGACCTCCCAGGCATCGGCGCCGTGGAACGGGTCCTGCCCGGTCACGACCCGGTACAGCACGCAGCCCAGCGCGTACAGGTCGGCGCGCCCGTCGGGCGCGGCGCCGCGCAGCGCTTCCGGCGCGAGCGTGGCGGGAGTGCCGCGCAGCACGCCGGGCTCGGCCCTCCCGGCGCGGGCGGCCAGCCCGAGGTCGACCAGCGTGACGGGCGGGGGATCGGCCGCGGGATCGTCGCCGACGAGGACGTTCGCGGACTTGACGTCGCCGTGGACGAGGCCGCGCCGGTGCAGCGCGCCGAGCGCGTCGAGCAGCGCGTCGGCGACGCGCGCGATCGCCGCCGCGTCCGCGCCCTTCAGGGCCGCATCGATCGGGCGACCCTGCACGAGGTCCATCGTGAACCAGGCGGCCTCGGCGCCGCCGGCGCCGTCCGCCGCCTCGATCACGCCGTGCTCGTGGACCGCCACGAGGTGCGGGTGGCGCAGGGCGGCGAGGATGTGGAACTCGCGGTGGAAGGCGCGGGCGAGCTGGGCCGGGTCGGCGACCCCTTCCGGGCGGAGCAGCTTCAGCGCGAGGACCCGTCCGGCGGCCCGGTCCCTGACCTTCAGCACCTCGCCCGAAGTGCCGGATCCGAGGCGGCTCAGGACCTCGAACCGGCCGGCCAGGAGCGGGGGAGCGGTCATGGGGTCGTTATGCGCCACTCTGTTGCAGGGCGCAACACTCGGCCGCCCCCCGCGGGCCCTTCCGTCGGCGCCCCGGGAGGCCGTGCAAAGGCCCGGGAAACGCCGGAAGACAAAAAAATCGGCCCCCCGAGGAGGGCCGAACTGGTAGAGGAAAAGGAGTCAGTGACCAGAGCTAAAGCAATCGCCGTGCCAACGGTGCGCCGGGAGCCAACTGGTGCCAGGGTAACGGCTTGGCGTCCGCGGCCGTTCAGGATCGGTCCGGCCAGCGTGACGCGGCGGGTCAGTCTGACGGGGGAGGTCTGACGTTCAACGTCGGGGGGTGGTGGACCGCAAGGGATTCGAACCCTCGACCTCCGCGTTGCGAACGCGGCGCTCTCCCAGCTGAGCTAGCGGCCCGACGGGAAGGGGAGTTGGTGGGGCGTGTAGGATTTGAACCTACGACTTCCACCGTGTGAAGATGGCACTCTACCGCTGAGTTAACGCCCCTGAAACCCGCGGGATTAAAGCACGCGGCACCGGGGCTGTCCACCAATCGGCCCGCGTCCCGCCCGGTCCGCGGCGCGCGCCCCCCGCGAAGCCCCCGACGCGCTCCCGGCGGCTGGCCCCGCGTTTCCGGAAGTTGTAGACTTGTCAATATCTAGGGGTGGTAGGTCCTGCGGCGCGCAAGATCTTGTGGTCCTCCCGTTGACAGCGCGGGAGGGGACGGCTACAGTCCCGCGCGCCGCAGCGGCCCGTGGATGTTCCCTCTTGCCCGCGGGCAGGGGGGGCCCTCGAGGGCGCGGCGACCAGACCGGAGGGCCCGGGGTTCCGCGCGTCGAGGGGAGAGTTCGGGGGTGGCGCCGCCGTGGCGCCGCACGGCGGGACGGTCCGGGAAAGACACCAGCGGCGGAGGGCGCGAACGCCCCCGCACGGCCATGGCTTGACGGAGGATTCGGCATGTCGGTCCAGGAAACGCCACGCGGACCCGAGAACACGCCCCGCACCCCGACGGGGGCAGGCGCCGGCAACTACGCCGGCGGCCCGTCGCCGCGTCGCAACCGGGGGGGCTTCTCGCCCGGCCCGGGCCTGGCGATCGAGCGCCGTTACACGGCAGCCGGCGAGCACCCCTTCGACCGGGTCGAGTGGGACCGGCGCACCGCCGGGATCAGCAGCGAGAAGGGCGAGGCGGTCTTCGAGCAGGAGAACGTCGAGGTCCCGCGCTCGTGGTCCCAGACCGCGACCAACATCGTCGCCCAGAAGTACTTCCGCGGGACGCTCGGCACGCCGCAGCGCGAGCACTCGGTCCGCCAGCTGATCGGCCGCGTCGTCGGCGCGATCTCGCGCTGGGGCGACGAAGGGGGCTACTTCCGCTCCGAGGCCGATCGCGACGCGTTCCGCGACGAGCTGACCCACCTGCTGCTGCACCAGATGATGAGCTTCAACTCGCCGGTCTGGTTCAACTGCGGGATCGAGGAGCACCCGCAGGTCTCGGCCTGCTTCATCAACAGCGTGCAGGACTCGATGAGTTCGATCCTCGAGCTGGCCCGCACCGAGGGGATGCTGTTCAAGTTCGGCTCGGGGACCGGCAGCAACCTCTCCGCGATCCGCTCGTCGCGCGAGGCGCTGTCGGGCGGCGGGACTGCCTCGGGGCCGGTCTCGTTCATGAAGGGCTACGACGCCTTCGCCGGCGTGATCAAGTCCGGGGGCAAGACGCGGCGCGCGGCCAAGATGGTGATCCTCAACGCCGACCACCCGGACATCATCGACTTCATCGACAGCAAGGCGCGCGAGGAGCGCAAGGCGCACGTGCTGATCGACGCCGGCTACGACCCGGCCTTCAACGCGCCCGGCGGGGCCTACGACTCGGTCTTCTTCCAGAACGCCAACCACTCGGTGCGCGTGACCGACGAGTTCATGCGGGCCGTCGTCGAAGACCGGCCCTGGTCGACCCGCGCGGTGACGACCGGGGAGCCGGTCGACACCTACAAGGCGCGCGAGATGATGCGCCGCATCTCGCAGGCGGCGTGGGAGTGCGGCGACCCCGGCCTGCAGTTCGACACCACGATCAACACCTGGCACACCTGCAAGGCGACCGGCCGGATCAACGCCAGCAACCCGTGCTCGGAGTACATGTTCCTCGACGACACGGCCTGCAACCTGGCCTCGCTCAACCTGATGAAGTTCGTCCACCCCGACGGCCGCTTCGACGTCGACTCGTTCCGGCACGCGGTCTCGATCACGCTCCTGGCCCAGGAGATCGTGGTCGACAGCGCGAGCTACCCGACCGCGCGGATCGGCGAGAACTCGTTCGCCTACCGGCCGCTGGGGCTGGGCTACGCCAACCTCGGCGCGATGCTGATGTCGCTGGGGCTCCCGTACGACTCCGAGGCCGGCCGCGCCACCGCGGCGGCGGTCACGGCGCTGATGTGCGGCGAGGCCTACGCCACCTCGGCCCGCTGCGCGCGCGACCACGGCGGCCCGTTCGCGGCCTTCCCCGAGAACCGCTCGCCGATGCTCGAGGTCATCGCCCGCCACCGGCTGCACGCCGAGGCGCTGCCGGAGGACCTCGTGCCGCGCTCGCTGCTGACCGCGGCGCGCGACGCCTGGCGGCAGGCCGAGGACCTCGGCGGCCAGCACGGGATCCGCAACTCGCAGGTCACGGTGCTCGCGCCGACCGGCACGATCGCCTTCATGATGGACTGCGACACCACCGGGATCGAGCCCGACTTCGCGCTCGTCAAGTACAAGAAACTGGTCGGCGGCGGGATGATCAAGATCGTCAACAACACGGTCCCGGTCGCGCTGCGCCGCCTTGCCTACTCGATCGACCAGATCCAGGAGATCCTCGACCACATCGAGGCCCAGGGGACGATCGAGGGGGCGCCGCACCTGCGCGAGGAGCACCTGCCGGTCTTCGACTGCGCCTTCCGCGCGCCGAACGGCTCGCGCTCGATCGCCTGGATGGGCCACCTCAAGATGATGGCCGCGGCCCAGCCGTTCCTGTCGGGCGCGATCAGCAAGACCGTCAACCTGCCCGAGGACGCGACGGTCGAGGACGTCGAGAAGGCCTACATCGAGGCCTGGCGGATGGGGCTCAAGGCGGTCGCGATCTACCGCGACGGCTGCAAGCGGACCCAGCCGCTGTCGACCAGTTCCGGCACGGCGGAGGCCAAGGACAAGGTGGCCGCGGTCGAGTACCGGCCGATGCGGCGCCGGCTGCCGGACGAGCGCCCGGCGGTCACGCACAAGTTCTCGGTCGCCGGCCACGAGGGCTACATCACGGTCGGTCTCTACCCGGAGAACCGGCAGCCGGGCGAGATCTTCGTGCTGATGGCCAAGCAGGGCTCGGTCGTTTCGGGCCTGATGGACGCCTTCGCCACCGCGATCTCGATGTCGCTGCAGTACGGCGTGCCGCTCAAGGTGCTGGTCGACAAGTACAGCCACATGCGCTTCGAGCCGGCCGGGTACACCAACAGCAAGGAGATCCCGATCGCCAAGTCGATCGTCGACTACATCTTCCGCTGGCTGGCGCTGCGGTTCCTGCACGAGCGGGCGGACGAGACTCTCGACGCGAAGAGCGAGGCGAAAATCGCGGCGGCCGCCACCGCCAGGGACTTCGGGATCACGATCGAGGACGGGGCCGAGGCCCGGGCGACGGCGGTGGAAAACCAGGAGAAGGAGGTCTTCCGCGCCTCGTCCGACGCCCCGCCCTGCTTCGAGTGCGGCCAGATCATGGTCCGCAACGGGGCCTGCTACGCCTGCACCAACTGCGGGTCCACCTCGGGCTGCTCCTGAGCCCGTTGCCAGGCCGATTCCCGCCGGGCTCTCCTCCCGGCACCCCCAGCAGGGAGCCGCCGGTTCGCCGGCGGCTCCCTCGAACTCGGCGGGACGCTGCTTCGACGGGGTTCAAACCGATCACGAATCCGTCAGCGGCTGTACCAAAACCGGGCACGGAACGGCCACCGGTTCCGTGATCGGCTCTCAAGTGGTTCTCTCTCAAAGGGTTGCCCCTGGTCCCAGGCTGGCACGCGGGATGCTTTAACCGGGGTGCCAGCGGACGGGAGACTGCGGGCGCCGGGATGGTCCCGGAAGCTTGCGGGTCGGGCTCTCCCGTCCGCCCCTTTTCCACGGCAGGAAAAAAAAGCGGCGGCCGCGAGGCCGCCGCTTTCATTTTCGCTGCGCACTCCCGACGACGAGACCCGCGCCGGACGGGCGGCCGTCACTCGTGGTCGTGCGCCATCGCCGAGAACATCCCGGGGGCGATCCGGACCACCTGCCCCAGGCTCACCGTGATCAGCCGTCCCGCCGAGAGCGCGCGGATCTGGTGCGGCGTGTGCTGCGGCACCGTCACGCTCAGGTTCCCGCCGTCGGCCGAGATCTGGTGGGGCGTGTCGCCGACGGTGATCTCGAAGCTGCCCTCGACCGCGATGAAGACCTGCGGGACCTTGTGCGCGTGGGTCGAGAAGCGGGCCTCGGCCGCCTTGGCGCGCAGCAGCGCGACCTGGAAGCTGCCGTCGGGGGAGGTGGAGAGGTGGCGCAGGCTGTAGTCGGGCGACTCGAAGACGTCCTTGCGCGCCTCGATGAAGGGCTGGTTGAACTCTTCGGTCGGCGTCAGGTCGTCGAAGATCGAGTGGAAGAAGTGGCGGGTGTCGTCCGAGGCCCGCGCGCGGTAGGCGGCAAAGAGCAACTCGCGCCGGTCCAGTCCGAGCGCGTCGGCCAGCCGGAGCACGACGCCATCCCCGGGGATCTTCCCGTCGTTCTCGATCTGGACGATGTAGGGCTGCGTGACGGCGACCTTCTCGGCCAGCTGCTTCTTGTTCAGTCCCAGGCGTTCGCGGTGGAAACGGACGATCTCGGCAAAGGTCATGACGGTGACCCCCCACGGGGAAACTGTTAGTAAGGCACTAGCAAGTTAGCTGATTCCCGCCGAGTGAGTCAAGCCTGACCAGACCAGAAAATAAGGCGCCGGGGTAAGCCCTGCGGAAAGGAGCCTAACGCCGGGGACTCCACGGCTTTGTCAGGCGCTCGGAGAGAGCGTTTCCAGCGCTTCCGCCGCCCCCTCCGGGGCGACGCGAACGCCCGCCAACCCTAGCGGACCGCGATCCCCTCGCGCCGGGCGGCCTGGAGCAGGGTCCCCCGGCGGACCAGTCCCGCCAGGGCCTCGATCGGCCCGTGCGGCGGGAAATCGCCGCGGGGGAGCGGAACCTGCCGCGTGATCGAGCGGGCCGCGGCTTCCAGGGCCGGCGAGGTGCGTAAGGGGCGTCGGAACCGCAACGCCAGCACCCCGGCGAGCAATTCGATCGCGACCAGTTTCTCGACCCGCTCGAGGACCTCGCGGAACTTGCGCGCGCACCAGGGGGCCATCGAGACGTGGTCCTCCTGGTTGCCCGAGGTCGGGATCGAGTCGACGGATCCGGGGTGCGCCAGCGTCCGGCACTCCGACACCAGGGCCGCCGCGGTCACCTGGGCCATCATCAGCCCCGACTCCAGCCCGGGGCGCTCGGCCAGGAAGGCCGGCAGACCCGAGACCAGCGGGTTCACCAGCCGGTCGGTCCGGCGCTCGACGATCGCGCCCAGGGTCGTGACCGCGAGGCAGGCGTAGTCGAGCGCCGCGGCCAGCGGCGCGGCGTGGAAGTTGCCGCCCGAGAGGATCGCCCCGTCGCGCGCGAAGACCAGCGGGTTGTCGGTCGAGGCGTTGATCTCGATCGTCACCACCCGCCGCAGCTGGGCCAGCGCGTCGCGGGCCGCGCCGTGGACCTGTGGCGTGCAGCGCATCGAGTACGCGTCCTGCACCCGCTCGCAGCCGGCGTGCGACTCGAGCAGGCCGCTCCCGCCCAGCAGCGCGAAGAGGTTCGCGGCCGAGACGGCCTGGCCCGGGTGGGGCCGGGCCGCCTGGATCCGCCGGTCGAAGGCCCGCCGCGAACCGAGCAGCGCGTCGATCGAGAGCGCCGCCGCGAGGTCGGCGCAGCGGGCGAGATTCTCCGCGCGCAGCAGGGCGAGCACCGCGACCGCCGCGCCGAACTGGGTGCCGTTGACCAGCGACAGCCCTTCCTTGGCCGCGAGCACCGGCGGGTGCAGGCCGGCCGCGGCCAGGGCCCGCCGGGCCGGAACGACGCCGCGCGGGCCGATCAGTTCCCCCTCGCCGATCGCCGCCAGCGCGACGTGGGCCAGGGGCGCGAGGTCGCCGCTGGCGCCGACCGAGCCCTGCTCGGGCACCGCCGGGAGCAGGTCGTGCTCGAGCATCGCCAGCAGGTGACGCGCCAGCACCGGCCGGACGCCGCTGGTCCCGCGCGCCAGGACGTTGGCCCGCAGCAGGAGCAGGGCCCGGACGGTCTCGGGATCGGCCAGCGGCCCGACCCCGGCCGCGTGCGAGCGGACCAGGTTGAGCTGCAGCTCGCCCAGGCCGGCAGCCGGGATCTTGACCGTCGCCAGCTTGCCGAACCCGGTGTTGACGCCGTAGGTCGTCTCGTCCCGCGCGATGGCGCGCTCGACCGCCGCGCGCGCCGCGCGCATCCGCGCCGCGGCCGCGGCGGCGAGCCGGGCGCGGGCCTCGCGCGCCGCGACCTGCCCGACCGCCTCGGGGGTCAGCGACTCGCCGTCGACGACGATCGTGCGCCTGGGGGGCATCCGTTCCTCCGCGCCCGCAGGATACGGGATCTGCGGCTATACTGCCCCGCTTCGGGGCCGTCGGGCGGCCCTTTCGGGAGCGCGCAGCGTGGCCAACGTGGCGGTCATCGGGGCCCAGTGGGGCGACGAGGGGAAGGGGAAGATCGTCGACTTCCTCGCGCCGCACTTCTCCATCGTCGCGCGCTACCAGGGAGGACCGAACGCCGGCCACACGGTCGTCTTCGGCGGCGTGCGCCACGCGCTGCACCACATCCCCTCCGGGATCTTCCACGACGGCGTGCTCTGCCTGATCGGCGGCGGCGCGCTGGTCGACCCCGACAAGATCCTCGAGGAGATCGACGGGCTGCGCGCGGCCGGGATCCGGCCCGAGGGGCGGCTCCGGATCTCCTCGCGCGCCCACGTCATCCTGCCGCTGCACCGCGAGCTGGACGCGGCGCGGGAGCAGCGCCTCGGCGCGGCCGCGATCGGCACGACGAAGAAGGGGATCGGTCCGGCCTACGGGGCCAAGGTCGAGCGCTGGGGCGTGCGGCTGATCGACCTGGCCGACCCGCCGGAGGTGGCCGACCGGCTGCAGCGCGCGCTCGACTCCGGGCTGGGCGACTGGCTGCGCGTGCTGGGCTCGAAGGTCCCGGACCTGGCCCAGGTCGAGCGCCAGGCCGCGGCCTGGTGGGAGCGGCTCTCGCCCTTCGCCGGCTCGGTGCGCCAGGCGCTGAACGGCGCGCTCGGGAGCGGCGCACCGATCCTGTTCGAGGGGGCGCAGGGGGCGCTGCTCGACGTCGACTTCGGCACCTACCCGTTCGTGACCTCGTCGAACACGATGGCCGGCGGGATCCCGGCCGGGCTGGGCGTTCCGCCCCGCGCGGTGGAGAAGGTCGTCGGGGTCTCCAAGGCCTACGCGACGCGCGTCGGCGGCGGCCCGTTCCCGACCGAGGAGACCGGGGCGGTCGGCGCGGCGCTGCGCGAGCGCGGCCACGAGTTCGGCACTACGACCGGCCGGCCGCGGCGCTGCGGCTGGTTCGACGCGGTCGCGATGCGCCTGGCGGTCGAGGTCAGCGGGCTCGACGCGATCGCGCTCACCAAGTTCGACGTGCTGTCGGGGATCGACCCGGTGCGGCTCGCCGTGGCCTACGAGATCGACGGCGAGCAGCGGACCGAGATGCCGCTGACCGCCAAGGAACTGGCGCGCGCCGTCCCGGTCTACGAGGACTGGCCCGGCTGGTCGCAGGACGTGCGCGGCGCCCGCAGCCTGTCCGAGCTGCCCGCCGCGGCGCGCGCGGTGCTGGACCGGATCGCCGAGATCTCGGGGACGGCGGTGGGGATGGTCTCGACCGGGCCGGACCGCGAGGAGACGATCGTGCTCGAGGGACTGGTCCAGCAGATCGTCGCCGCGCGGGGGACGCGGTGAGCGCCGAGGAATCGACCCTCCCCTGCGCGCTGGTCGAAGGGCGCGAGGCGGCCGAGTGGGTCGTGTCGCGGCTGGCCGAGGCCGGGATCGAGGCGACGCTGCACGAGCCGGGCGAGCGCTACCACGGGATCGGCCCCGGCCGGCTCGAGGTCCGCGTCCCGGCCACGCAGGCGGCGCGGGCCCGGGTCCTGCTGGGCTGACGGCGCGGGGCCGCGCCGGTCCGGCGCCGCCCCGGTCCGCCTTCAGAAGATCTCGCCGAAGAAATCCCTCATCGCGCGCCAGGAGCGCTTCGTCGCCGACTCGTTGTAGGCCACGCCGCGCGAGGGATCGACCCCCGCCCGCGGGTTGGTGAACGAGTGCACGGCGCCGCCGTAGGCGACGAGTTGCCAGTCGACCTTGGCCCGCCGCATCTCGTCCTCGAAGGCCGAAACCTCGGCCGGCGGCACGAGCGGGTCGTCCGCCCCGTGCAGCACCAGGACCTTGCCGCGGATGTTCTTCGCGTCCGCCGGATCGGGCGTATCGAGCCCGCCGTGGAAGCTGACCACGCCGAGCACCGGCGCGCCGCTGCGCGCCAGCTCGAGCACCGTCGTCCCGCCGAAGCAGAAGCCGATCGCGGCCAGCTTCCCCTGGGCGACCTGCGGCTGCTTCGCCAGCGCCTCGAGCCCGGCGCGCGCCCGCGAGCGCATCTCGGGCCGGTTCCCCTTGAGCGCTCCGGCGAGCTTCGCGGCCTCCTCCTGGTCGGCGGCGATCAGTCCGCCGCCGTACATGTCGACCGCCAGCGCGACGTAGCCCAGCGCGGCCAGTTCCTCGGCCTTCTTCTTGGCGAAGTCGCCCAGCCCGATCCAGTCGTGGACGACCAGCACGCCGGGCCGCGGCCCGGCCTTGGCGTCGTCGTAGGCGAGGTAGCCGATCAGCGTCAGCTCGCCGTCCTTGTACTCGAGCGGGCGGGTCACGAGGGCGGCCTGGGTGGCCGGGAGCGCGGCGGCGCCGAGCACGGCGAGCGCAGCGGCGAGGGCGAGCGGGGAGCGGGGCATCGGGTCCTCCTCGGTCGGGGCGCCGGGCCTGCGCCCGGCGGGCAGGAGGATACCCGCGACCGGCGCCGCCCACCGCCGGCGCGGCGGGCAGGTAAACTAAAGGGTCGGCTCCGTGGGCCGTTAGCTCAGTCGGTAGAGCAGCGGACTTTTAATCCGCCGGTCGCTGGTTCGAGTCCAGCACGGCTCACCAGGCCCGGCTGCCGTGAGCCATACGGGGAGAGGATGACTCGTTCGTAAGCACCCCCCCCCGCCGCTGGCCGCCTGTCCAGCTTGACACGGGTCCCGGGGCTGCTTAACTCCATCGCAACGCGGCCGCCCGTGCCGCACGGAGAGAGACCATGTACTTCGATCCGCTCTACTGGGTCGTGATCGGTGCCGGGATGGCGCTCAGCCTCTGGGCGCAGTTCCGGGTCAAGTCGACCTTCGCCAAGTACTCCCAGCTCGCGACCGGCTCGGGCCTCACCGGGGCCGAGGTCGCGAAGAGCATCCTGCGGGCCAGCGGGATCCACGACGTCACGGTCGAGCCGGTGCCGGGTTCGCTGACCGACCACTACGACCCGCGCGGCAAGGTGCTGCGGTTGTCCGAGCCGGTCTACGGCGGGCGCAGCATGGCGGCGGCCGGGATCGCCGCCCACGAGGTCGGCCACGCGATCCAGCACGCCACCGGCAACGCCTGGCTCAAGTTCCGCTCGGCCTGGGTGCCGGTCGCGAACCTCGGCGGCGGTCTCTCGATGCTCGTGATCATCGCCGCGCTGATGCTGGGCGGGATGGCGACGGTCTGGGGCGGCAAGCTGGCGATCCTCGGCGTGGCTCTGTTCGCCACCACGACGGTCTTCACGCTGGTCACGCTGCCGGTCGAGTTCGACGCCAGCCGGCGCGCGCTCGCGACGCTGCAGCAGGGCGGGCTGATGTCGGGCGAGGAGCTCGGCGGCGCGAAGAAGGTGCTCGACGCCGCGGCGATGACCTACATCGCCGCCGCCGCGACCTCGCTCCTGACGCTGCTCTACTGGGCCTCCCACCTCGGCCTGTTCGGCGGGCGGCGCGACTGACCGGGCGGGCCCGCCGGCCCGCGGCAGGAAAAGGGGCGGGGCCGCCGCACGGCGCGGCGACCCCGCCTGCTGAGGAGTGGAACCGAACTACCAGGGGCAGTTCGGGATCACGCCGGGGTAGTGGGGCCCCCACTTCTCGCAGGCCGCCACCAGTCCCTGGCTGTAGCTCGTCGCGGCAGGGGTCTCGCAGCGGATGTCGTCGCTGCCCAGCGCCCGGAAGTACAGGTCGACGCCGGCGCCAGAGGCCGACGCCGAGACCAGGTCCCCGCCCGTGAAGATGTAGACGAACTGGCTGACCAGCCGCCCCTCCACCCCCGGCACGCCCTGCGGCGAGGTCGAGAGCTGGAGGTCGAGGTAGCTGCGCTCGTCGCGCCGCCGCAGCGCGATCCCGCCCTCGGCGAGCAGCCTGGCCCACAGCTTGTCGAGCGCGGCGCGGTCGTCACCCAGCAGGCTCACGGTGCCGGTGCCGAGTCCCGGGACCAGGTTGATCACGACGGCCAGCCGGTTCGGGTCGCCCAGCGTCCCGTACTTGGTCTCCAGCGCGGCCGGGAGCTCCGGCAGCTGCAGCTGGGCCGAGTGCGAGCCCGGCGCGGCGAAGAAGTGGTCGTCCCCGTCCAGCACCAGCCGCCAGGGAAGCGGCCGGTTGGGAGTGGGGAAGGTCTCGAGGCCCGCCGCCAGGTCGTGGCGCAGGCAGGCGCGGTAGGCGTCGCGGAAGCGGAAAGCGTGGCCGTGCGGGCAGGTCGTCACGACGTCGTACAGGCCGCGCGCGATCCCGGGCGGCACGGTCGACTCGCCGCAGGTTCCGGAGGACGAGGAGGTGTTCTCGACCGGCGGGCTGAGCGGGTAGACCGTCCAGTTCCCCTGCCGGTGCAGGCTGGCGAAGCCGTCGAAGAGGCCGACCCAGGTCCCGGCATCCGCCAGCGTCTCGGTCAGCCGCGGCGGCATCCCGAGGTCGAGCCGGAAGACGATCACGCCCGAGCGGTCGGTGGCGACCGCGACCCGCGCATCGCGGACTGCGACCCCCGCCGGGAACCCCTCGATCGGGACCTCGGCCAGGACCGCGGGAGCGAACGGGCTCGAGACGTCGAGCACCTTGAGCTTGCCCGAGTCGGTGGTGAAGGGGGTCATCTCGGTCACGAACAGCAGGTCGCCGTCCCGCGCGCTGTCGGTCGGCCAGCCGAATCCCAGCATCGTGCCGGCCACGGCGGGACGCGCCCGGTCGCGGATGTCGATCGTCGTCAGGCTCCAGTCGCTGAAGTAGTAGAGGGCGTCGTCCGCCGCGGTGATCGTCCAGGGCCGGGCCAGCCCGTCGAGCCGCGCGGCCAGGCGCGGCTCGCGCGGCCGCGTCGCGTCGACGATCTCGAGCGAGCCGCCCCAGAGTTCGGACCAGCCGCCCGAGTAGACCCAGGGGCCGTCGGCGTCGAGCGCGGCGGGCGGCCCCGCCAGGCTGAGCGAGCCGATCACCGGCATCTGGACCGGCACGCTCTCGTCGACGATCGAGAGCACGCCCCGGTCGTACCAGGACCAGGTCTGGCCGGCGACGTAGGCCAGGTCGCCGTCGAGCGCGACGCGGTCCCCGAAGGCGATGCCGCTGGTCACGCCCAGGCCGCGCGGGGCCGACGGATCGGCCATCTCGGTGACGTGGAGCTGCCCCAGGTCGTCGAGGTAGTGGACGCGGTCGGAGGAGAAGGCGACGTCCCGGATCCCCCAGCGGTGCGCGCGCTCGTGCGCGGGCGACGAGGCGTACGGATCGCAGGCGTCGTAGGTCTCGAGCCCGTCGTTGCGGCCCCAGTAGACCCAGCCGTCGCGGAAGGCCAGGGGCATGCCGTAGCCGCTCTCGTCGGGCGGGACCGGGAAGCGGCCGCGCACGACCGGCGCGAACGGGTTGCTGACGTCGAGCATCTCGACCACGCCGTGGAACCAGGCGGCGCAGGTGCCGTTGGTGGCCACGAACGACGGGCTGGAGCCGCCCTGCCGGATCGCGACCGTCTTCGCGAGGTAGGTCCCGTCGTAGGTCGCGGCGAGCAGCCCCTGGCTGTGGCTGATCAGGACCCCGTCCGTGACCGGCGCGAGCCGGCCCAGCCGGCCGGGAAGGTCGGCCGAGGCGATCAGCCGCGGGGCCGCGGGGCTCGAGACGTCGAAGATCTCGAGGATCGGGTAGGTGGCGCCCTCGATGTTGGTCAGCATCCCGGCGACGTAGGCCCGCAGGCCGACGACCTCGATCGCCTCGACCCGGAAGCCGCTCTCGCGGTAGCGCGCAACCGTCACCGGCGCGGCCGGGTTCCGGACGTTCACGACGTCGAAGCCGCGCGGGACCCGCGGCAGGTAGACGTAGCCGTGCGCGTAGCCGAACTGCGTCGTGGGTGCGTTGAAGTCGATCTCGCCCACGAGGACGGGAAGCAGCGGGTCGGCGGCGTCGAAGATCCGCAGCCGCGAGCCGCTCGCCCCGCCGTAGATCCCCGCGAAGAGCCGCTCGTCCGCGGCCCGCAGGAAGCCCGGCCAGCCGCCCAGCGGCAGCGAGCCGGCGTACTCCGGGCCGGCGGGCTGCGCCAGGCTCAGCGTGTACAGGGTGGGGTAGCTCGCGACGAAGGCAAACTCGCCGGCGAGCGCGATGCTGGTGACGTTCGACAGCGGCATGCGGTGGACCCGGTGCCCGCCCCCGGCGACCAGCGCCAGGCGCATCCCGGGCTCGAAGTCGTGGCCGGTCAGGGCCACCGGCGTTTCGGTGTCGACCAGCCCGCTGGCGGGCTCGATCGACGTGGTCACCGGCGTGGTGGCCAGGACCCCTCCGCCGGAACCCAGGACGGCGATGGCCACCAGCGTGACGAGAAGCCGAGTGATCCTCATGGTGCCTCCCCCTTTCGACGTGCCCCGCCCGGGACGTATGGGCGGCTCCTGCGGGGTGATCCCGAGTGCGCCCGCCCTTCCCCCACGGCGGCGGGCGCCGGACGGCTCCCCCCCATTCACCCTGTTCAACGCACGCGGCGGGGGAAACGAACGCCGCTCGAGGGGGCTTCGGGACGATCGGCCCTGCCCCCTATAATCCGCACGCTTTCGAGGAGGACTGGATGGCCCCGACCGACCAGGAGGTTCGTCGCTTCCGGCGCTGGACGATGCTGCTCTACGTCGTCGGCATCACGGCGCTGTTCGTCGCGATGATCAAGGGCTACCTGGTCGCGCTGGTGATGGCGGCCGTGCTGACCGCGGTCGCGGCGCCGCTCCACCACCGGCTCGCCCGCCTGCTCGGGGGGCGCGAGACGCTCTCGGCGGCCCTGACGGTCTGCATCATGCTGCTGGTCGTGGTGCTGCCCCTGCTGGCGCTGCTGGGGATGATCCTGGCGCAGGGCGTCGAGGTCGCGCAGCAGCTGACCCCCTGGCTGCAGCAACTGGTGCACGACCCCGGCGCGATGCGGGCGGACCTGATGAGCCGGCTCGACCTCCCCGAGGAATGGGCCAGCTACATCGAGCAGGGGGTGGCCAAGGTCGGCGCGGTCTCGGGCGCGATCGGCCAGTTCGTGCTGACCAAGTTCTCGGGAGCCGCGGCCGGCGCGGCGGGCTTCCTGCTGCAGCTCTTCGTCGCGCTCTACGCGATGTTCTTCTTCCTGCTCGGCGGACGGAAGCTGGTCGAAGGCCTGATGTACTACGTTCCGGTCGCGCCGGAGGCGCGCGACCAGCTGATCGACCGCTTCGCGCTCTCCGCCAAGGCCGTGATCAAGGGGACCTTCCTGATCGGGATGATCCAGGGGGCGCTGGGGGGCGTCGCGCTCTGGGCCGCCGGGATTCCGGGCGCGGTCTTCTGGGCCGCCGTCATGGCGGTCCTCTCCGTGCTGCCGGGCGTCGGGACGACGCTGGTCTGGCTTCCCGTCGCGATCTACCTGTTCGCGACCGGCAGCACCGTCACCGGCGTGCTCTACGTGCTGTGGAACGCGGGGGTGGTCGGGAGCGTCGACAACCTGCTGCGCCCGCGGCTGGTCGGGAAGGACATCCAGCTCCCCGACCTGATGATCCTGCTCGGGACGCTGGGCGGGCTCAGGATCTTCGGTGCGGCCGGGCTGGTCGTCGGACCGATCGTCGCCGCGCTGTTCGTTACCGTCTGGCAGATCTACGGCGTGGTCTTCGCGGACTACCTCGGCGCACGGCCACGGAACGGGGGGGGCGGCGCGTGAGCGCACCCTTGCCAGCGAAGCCGGTCCCCGCCCCGGCCGGCCGCAGCCTCGCGGCCCGGCTCGTCGGCTGGATCGTGCTGATCGGCGGGGCGGCCTCGCTGGGGACCGCGCTCTACTCCAACGTGATCGCGGTGCGGACGGTCGTGGCCGGGGCCGAGCGCGAGGCCCGGAGCGTGGCGGACGCGGCGGCCGGCGACGTCGAGCTGGTGCTGCGCGCGGTCGAGCGCGCGACCCTGGTGCGGGCCGACGTCGTCGCGGGCGCCGCGCTGGACGAGGCGCAGATCGCCGCGCTGCTGCAGGCCACCGTCGAGGGGCCGGGGGTCGTCTACGGCGCGGCGGTCGCGTTCGCGCCGCGCGCCTTCGATCCGGCCCGCGAGCACGTCGCGGTCTACCGGTTCCACGCGGCCGCAGGCAGCGCCGCCGCCGACCTCGCGGGGCCCGGCTACCGCTACTGGGAGAAGCCCTGGTACACGGCGCCCGCGTCGACGGGGAAGGCCGGCTGGACCGGCGTCTACTTCGACGAGGGGGGCGGTGGCCAGTGGATGGTGACCTACGCCGTCCCCGCCTTTCGCGAGGGTCCGGCGGGGCGGGTCCTGGTCGCGGTCGTGACGACCGACGTGACGCTCGACTGGCTGCACCGGCTGGTGGCGTCGGTGAAGATCGGCGACTCGGGCTACGCGATGATCCTCACGCGCGACGGGCAGGTCCTGTCGCACCCCGACCCGCGGCTGGTCCGCACCAGCCTCGAATCGCCGGGGCGGCCGGTGCGGCCCGAGACGGTGCGCGCGCTGGAATCGATGATCGCGGGCCGGCGGGGGTTCGAGCCGCTCGACGACCCCTGGCTGGGCCAGCGCGTGCGCGTCGCCTACGGGCCGATCGAGGGCTCGGACTGGTCGTTGGCGGTGGTCTACCCGCAGCGCGAGCTGCTCGGCAGCGCGCGCGAGCTCCTCCTGGCGCAGCTCGCCCTGCTCGGCCTGGGGCTGCTGCTGCTGGCGCTCGCGGTCCACGGGCTGGTGCGGCGGATCACGCGGCCGCTGGTGGACCTGACGTCGAGCGCGGCGCGGCTGGGAGCGGGCGACCTGGACGCGGTGCTGCCCGAAGCGCGCTCGCGCGACGAGATCGGCACCCTGACGGCGGCTTTCTCGACGATGCGCGCGTCGCTGAAGGACTACCTGCGCGACCTCGAGTCCACGACCCGCGCGCGCGAGCGGATCGAGGCCGACCTGGCGGCGGCGCGGCGCGTCCAGGAAGCGATGCTCCCGGAGCGCGAGGCGGCGGCCGAGGGCTGGGACCTCGCGGCGGCGCTGACCCCGGCGCGGACGATCGGCGGCGACCTCTTCGGCCACTTCGAGCGCGACGGAAGGGTCTTCTTCCTGGTCGCCGACGTCTCGGGGAAGGGGATCGCGGCGGCGCTCTTCATGGCGCGGGCCAAGGCGCTGTTCGAGGTCACGGCGGCGCGGCGGGACGATCCCTCCGAGATCCTGCGGGTCCTGAACCGGGAGCTGGCCAAGGACAACGACGCCGGGATGTTCGTCACCGCCGTCGCGGGGAGCCTGGCGACCGCGACGGGCGAACTGCTCCTGGCGATCGCCGGCCACGAGGCGCCGGTGATCGTCGACATCGCCGGCACCGCGCGGCAGCCGGCGCTCGACGGCGGCCCGATCCTGGGGCTGCTGCCGATCGACGACTTCCCGCTCCATCGCCTCGTGCTGGGGCCGGGGGAGACGCTGGTCGGCTTCACCGACGGCGTGACGGAGGCCGAGAACCGGGAGGGAGGGTTCTTCGGGATGGAGCGCGTGCTGCCCGCGCTGACGGGGCGTCCGTTCGCTTCGGCGGCCGCGGCGCGCGACGCGCTGGTGGCTTCCGTGGCGGCCTTCGTCGACGGCGCGGCGGCCTCGGACGACCTGACCGTGCTGGCGCTGCACCGCGCCCCGGCCGGCGCGCCCGCCGCCGGATGGACGCCCGCGCCATGACCGCCGACGGGAAGATCCGCTGCGACTGGTGCCTGGGCGACCCGCTCTACCTCGACTACCACGACCGCGAGTGGGGCGTGCCGCTCCACGACGAGCGGTCGCTGTTCGAGTTCCTGGTGCTCGAGGGGGCGCAGGCCGGGCTCTCCTGGCTGACGATCCTCAGGAAGCGCGAGGCCTACCGCCGGGCCTTCGCCGGGTTCGACCCGGAAAAGGTCGCGCGCTTCGACGCGCGGATGAAGCGCGCGCTGCTGGCCGACGCCGGGATCGTGCGGAACCGGCTCAAGATCGAGGCGGCGGTCGGCAACGCGCGCGCGTTCCTCGCGGTCCAGGAGGAATTCGGCTCGTTCGACGCCTACGCCTGGCGCTTCGTCGGCGGCCGGCCGATCCAGAACCGCTGGAACGCGCTGCGTGAGCTGCCGGCCGAGACGCCGGAATCGAAGGCCTGGAGCAAGGACCTGAAAAAGCGCGGCTTCCGCTTCGTCGGCCCGACGATCGTCTACGCCCACATGCAGGCCACCGGGATGGTCAATGACCACCTTGCGGGGTGCTTCCGGCACCGCGAGGTGGCGCGGCTGCGGTAGGGCGGGCGCGCCCGCGGTTCAGGCGGGCCGCTCCCCGTGCCGGTAGATCAGGACCTGTACCGTCTCGAGCGTGACCAGCCCTTCGCCGACCATCGCGTCGAGCCGCGGCAGGAACGCTGCGATCCGGTCCGCGCGATCGACGATCTCGACCACGATCGGCAGGTCCTCGGACAGCCGCAGGATCCGCGCGGTGTGGATCCGGCTGCGGGCGCCGAATCCCTCGAGGCCGCGCAGCACGGTCGCGCCGGCCAGCCCCGCCTCGCGCGCGGCGCGCACGATCGCTTCGAAGAGCGGTCTGCCTTCGGCGCGGTCGCTCTCGCCGATGAAGATCCGGAGCAGCTGGGCCTGGCCTTCCATTCTCACGGGGGCCTCCTTCTCAGGACAGGGCGCAGCGCGCCGCGGCGTCGCCCAGCCAGACTGCCACCATGCCGCCCAGCAGGCTGGCGGCCGCGTTCCCAAGCGCCGGCCCGAGGCCGCCGTTCTTCAGCAGCTCGAGCGTCTCGTACCCGAAGGCGGAGAAGGTGGTGAACCCGCCCAGGAAGCCGACGACCAGCACGATGCGGACCTCCGGCGAGAAGAGCTGCCGGTCCCGCACGAGCGCCATCACGACGCCGATCGCGAAGCAACCGACGAGGTTGACCGCGAGCGTGCCCCACGGGAAGGTCTCGCGCGCCAGGCGCTGGACCCAGCCCGACAAGCCGTAGCGGGCGAGCGTGCCGGCCGCGCCGGCGGCGGCGAGGGCAAGGAGCTTGAGCATCGGGCCTCCGCGGCCATTGTCGCGGGAGCACCCGTTTCCTGTCCAAGGCCACGCCGCGGCGTGCGGCGTCCCGGGGCAGTGGATCGCGCCGGCCCCGGCAGGCAACATGGACCCCGATGGAAGCGCCGGAACGACGACAGCACCCGGCCCGGGATCCGCAGCTCGCGACGATCGCCGCGCGGCTGCGGCCGGCGGCCGTCGTCGTCCCGTCCGGCGCGCGCGTGGCGGACGCGCTGGCGCTGCTGCGCGCGGCCGGCGAGGCCGAGCCGATCCTCTACGCCTACGCGGTCGCGCCCGATGGGCGGCTGGCGGGGGTCCTCCCCGTGCGCCGGCTCGCGATCGCCGATCCCGCCGAGCCGCTCGAGCCGCTGCTGGTGCGCCACCCGGTGACAGTCGCCGAGAGCGCGTCCCTCGCCGAGGCCCTGGAGCTGTTCCAGGAGCACCGCTTCCTCGCGCTCCCCGCCATCGACGGCGCGGGCCGGCTGGTCGGCGTGCTCGGGCTGGACGCGGTCTCGCAGGAGTTCGAGACGCTGGTCCGGCGCCAGGCCTTCGACGACGCCTTCCAGCTGGTCGGCGTGCACGTCGCGCTGGGGCGGCAGGCCGGGGCCTGGGCCTCGTTCCGCGACCGCTTCCCGTGGCTGCTCTTCAACATCGGCGGCGGGCTGGCCTGCGCGCTGCTGGCCGGGCTGTTCACCCCGCTGTTCGAGCGGGTCGTGGTGCTGGCGCTGTTCGTGCCGGTCGTGCTGGCCGTCTCCGAGAGCGTCGGGATGCAGTCGCTGGTGCTGACGCTCGAAACGCTGCACGCGGCCGCCGGCGCCCGGCCGGCGTTCGCGCGCGCGCTGGCGCGCGAGCTGGCGGTGGCGCTGCTGCTCGGGGCGGGAACCGGCGCGGTGGTCGGGACGGCCGCGGCGCTCTGGCACGGCATGCCGGCGCTGCTCCCGGTGCTCGCGATCGCGATCGCGGCCGCGGTGGTGACGGCCAGCCTGCTGGGCGTCGCGCTGCCCTTCGCGCTGCGGGCGCTGTCGCGCGACCCGCGGATCGCCGCCGGGCCGGTCGTGCTCGCGGCGGCCGACCTGGTCGCGCTCACGCTCTACCTGGTGCTGGCGGCCCGGCTGCTGGGCTGAGGGCGCCCGCCCGGCTACGGGCAGGCCGCGGGATTGCCGGCGAGCGCGCCGTCGCGCCGCGCCGCCAGGCCGTCGGCGTCGTCGTCGTAGCTGCCGGGGTCGCCGGGCAGACCGTTGGGGCGGGCGAGCAGGTAGGAGCCGCCGCCCGGCGCGGGGACGAGCGGGTCGTCCGCCGCGGCCTGCGGGACGTCGTTCGCGAGACACGCCTCGACCGAGGCCGAGAGGCCGCCGCTGCGCAGCAGGGCGAGATCGCCGCGCACCGCGTCGTACGACAGCGCGTCCGGCCGGGCGATCCAGGAGACCCGCCGCCGGTCCGCCGCGACGGCCAGCCCGGCGACGCGGAAGGCCAGCTCGTAGGCCCCGAGGTCGAGCACGCCGTCCGGGTGCCGCGGGTCCGAGGCGCGGTGCGCGCGGTAATGGCGGGTCGGCGCGTGGTCGGGCAGGACGGCCGGGTCGAGCGCGCGCCCGGCGTCGCGGCAGGCGGAGTCGCGGCGCAGCCGGAAGTCCTCCCCGGCCTCGTCGAGGAAGCCCGGCGCCGCCCCGGTGACGGTCGTGCCGTCGTCGTGGAGCACCGCCTCGGGCGCGCCGTCGAACGACAGCCGCCAGCCCGGTTTCGCCCAGTTGTGCGACCAGTCGAGCACGCCGGAGACGTCGACCAGCGACAGCGAGCTGCCCGCCGCGGCCGCGGTGTAGACCACGTTGTTGCGCGCGTCCGCCCGCTCGTCGTTGGTGGAGAGCCGGAAGAGCGTGGTCCGGTCGGTCCGGCGCGAGACGACCGTGTTGTTGTGGAAGAAGAGCGTCCCCTTGCGGTAGCCCGCGGCGATCCCCGAGTCGCCGCCGTAGTGGACGATCTGGCGGTTGCCGGCGCCGTCGGGCTCGATCAGCACGTTGCCGTAGACCGGCGTCTGCCGGTAGGCGGGGTCGGACGCGATCAGCGAGCTGTCCTCGGCGTCGACCAGGTCGAGCTGGCGGTTTCCCCCCTCGATCCAGTTGTAGCGCACGACCAGCCCGGCCGAGCGGTCCTTCAGCCCGTTCCCCGAGGCCCCCGGCGCGAGCGAACCGTAGCGGTTGTACTGGAAGACGATCCCGATCGCGGCGGTGTAGCTGTTGTGCTCGTAGGCGCTGGCCGGGTTCCCGTTGCCGTGGATGTAGTTCCCTTCGACCAGGATCTCGCGCGAGACGGTCGCGCCCGAGGAGGCGACGAACAGCCCGTTGCCGCCGTCGTGCAGCTCGCAGTTCCGGATCACGAGGTGCTCGGCCTTCTCGACGAAGATCGGCGCGGCGTTGGCGGCGTAGCCCGAGGCGGCCCCGGCGTCGTTGGTGAAGCCGTAGGGCGGCCGTGCGCCGCGGACCTCGAGCCCCTCGATCACGATCCAGCGCGGCATCGTGTCGGGCGGAATGCTCGCGCCGCCGACCTTGATCACGCCGCGTTCCTCGTTCCAGTAGTCGAGCGCAAGGCGCGTGGTCGCGCCGTTGCCGTCGATCACCGGCAGCTGGCCCGCGGGGCCGGGGACGCCGCGCACGACGATCGGCGCGGCGGCCGTTCCCTGGCGCGCGATCACGAACTTCTCGCGGTAGGGCTCCGCGCGCCAGTGGATCAGCACCTGGTCGCCGGGCTGCAGCGACTCCCAGGGAACGGCGCCGATCGAGGTGTGCGCCCGGCCGGGCCCGACCTCCCAGGTCGCGGCGGCGGCAGGCAGCGGCAGGGCGAGCGCGGGCAGGACCGCGGCGAGGACGGCGGCACGCGGCACGGCGGATCTCCGGGCTCCCCGCTCTCGAAGGTGGGGCGCGCGCGGACCGTCCGCCAGCCCGCGGTACCATGGGGGCGGGAGGCCCGATGACCACCCGCCACTCGACGAACGGCGCGCCCCCGGCGGCGCTCGCCCTGGTCCTGGTTTCGCTCCTCGCCGCGCCCGTCCCCGCTGCGGCGGACCCGCCCGCAGCCCCGTCCCCGGCCCGGCCCCCGGCCCGCTCGATCGAGGCCCTCGCCTGGCTGGCGGGAGCCTGGATCGAGACCCGTGACGGGACCGTGATCGAGGAACAGTGGATGCGGCCCCGCGGAGGGGTGATGGTCGGCATGTCGCGCTCGACGGGGCCGGATGGCAAGGCCTTCTTCGAGTTCATGCGGATCGCTCCCTCGGGCGAGGGGTTGAGCTACTTCGCCAGCCCGCTGGGACGCGAGGCGGCCGAGTTCCCGCTGGTCCGGCTCGAGGACCGGCGCGCCGTCTTCGAGAACCCGAGCCACGATTTTCCCCAGCGGATCATCTACTGGCAGGAGCAGCCGGGCGAACTGCGCGCGCGGATCGAAGGGACCGTCGACGGCAGGCCGCAGTCGGCCGAGTACCGCTGGAGCCGGAGCGGTGGCTAGACGCGACCCGCCGCCGGGTCCGGACGACGCGGAGGCCTGGACCCGCGCCACGAGCGGGGTGAAGCCGGTGCGGCCGGCGGCCGAGCGCGTCCTGCCGCCGCGGCGCCCGCCGCGTCCCGTCTTCGAGGACCTCCGCGATCCCGAGGACGCGGGCCGCGTCGCCGGCGTCTTCGAGGTCTCGATCGAGGACGAGTACGTCAGCGGCCGGGCTCCCGACGCCCCGCACGCGCTGGTCAAGGCGCTCGGGCGCGGGGAGCCGCCCCCGCAGGCGCGGCTCGACCTGCACGGCTTCACGCGCGAGACCGCGCTGCGCGAGGTCGGTGCCTTCGTGGTCCGGTCGCGCGCCGCCGGGCTACGCTCGGTCCTGGTCATCACCGGGCGAGGCGAGGTGCTGCGGCGCGCCGTCGCGGAATGGCTGGCCCGTTCGTCCGCCGCGGAGCACCTGCTGGCCTTCCACACCGCGCCACCGCGGCTGGGCGGACCCGGGGCGGTGGCCGTGCTGCTGCGCCGGGGCGGTCGCCGCGCGTAGCGCCCGAGGCGGCCCCGGCCGCCGCGCCGCTTATCCCGGGGCAGGGACTCGTCTATAATCCCCGCCCATGCAGCGGAGGAAGCGGGTTCGCCCCGCTCTGCCCGTCCTCGCGCTCCTCGCCATCGCCTGTTCCGGACCGCGCGACGCGGCACCGGGGGTGTCCGCGGACGCGTCACGGGTGATCACCGACATCGGCTCGGACACGATGGTCAACCTGGCCCTCGCGTGGGCGGAAGCCTACGCGGTGGCGCGGCCGGAGGTCCGGCTGTCGGTGACCGGCGGCGGGACCGGCACCGGGATCACCGCCCTGATCAACGGGACCGCCGACATCGCCAACGCCTCGCGCGAGATGAAGAAGGAAGAGATCGCCGACGCCCGGGCCAGGGGCGTCGAGCCGAAAGAGCACGTCGTGGCCCGCGACGCGATCGCGATCATCGTCCACAAGAGCAACCCCGTGGAGCGCCTGACGATCGGCCAGCTCTCGGACGTCTACTCCGGCCGGATCTCCAACTGGCGCGAACTCGGCGGGGAGGACCGGCCGATCGTGCGGCTCAGCCGCGAGACCAACTCGGGGACGCACGTCTTCTTCCTCGAGGCGGTGGTGCGGCGCGGGGAGAAGGGGAACAAGACGCTGCTCTCGACCGACACGCTGCTGCTGCCTTCCTCGGAGGGGATCACGGCCGAGGTGGTCCAGAACCCGAACGCGATCGGCTACGAGGGGCTGGGCTACGTCACCGAGGACATGAAGGTCGTCGCGGTCTCGCGGGGCGACGACGGCCCGTTCGTCATGCCCTCGGCCGACACGGTCGATGACGGCAGCTACCCGATCGCGCGCGACCTCTACTTCTACACCCGCGGCGAGCCGCAGGGCGCGCTGGGCGAGTTCGTGCGCTGGGTCCTCGACGGCGAGGCCCAGGCGATCGTCCGTCGGCTCGGCTTCGTGCCGGTCAACTGACCCCCCCGGAGCCGGCCCGTGGCGCGCACCCGACACCCCTTCGAAGCCGCGATCGAGTCGGTCGTCCGGCTCTCCGGCTGGTCCGCGATCATCTTCGTCGCGCTGATCTCGCTCTTCCTGCTCAAGGAGGGCCTGCCCGCCTTCGGCGAGGTCCCGCTGGCGTCGCTGTTCGGCACGCGCTGGTACCCGATCGAGGGGTTCTACGCGCTCGGGCCCCTGATCTGGGGCTCGCTGGTCGTGACCGTCGGCGCGGCCCTGTTCGCGGTGCCGCTGGGCGTCGGGGCGGCGATGTTCATTGCCGAGGTGGCGCCGCGCTGGTTGCGCGAGATCCTCAAGCCGCTGGTCGAGATCCTGGCCGGGTTGCCCTCGGTCGTGCTGGGCTTCCTGGGGATCGTCGTGCTGGTCCCCGCGATCCGCGAGACGGTCGGGCTGCCGACCGGCCTGACCGCGCTGACCGGCTCGCTGCTGCTGGCCGGGATGGCCCTGCCGACGATCGTCAGCGTCGCCGAGGACGCGCTCGACGCCGTCCCCGGCGCCTACAAGATCGGTTCGCTCGCGCTGGGCGCGTCGCGCTGGCAGACCCTGTGGCGGGTCACGCTGCCGGCCGCGCGGACCGGCGTGCTGACCGCGATCATGCTGGGGATCGGGCGGGCGATCGGCGAGACGATGGCCGTGATGATGGTGACCGGCAACGCGCCGGTCGTCTACTTCGGGCCGCACGCGCTGGTCTCGCCGGTGCGGACGATGACCGCCACCGTCGCCGCCGAGATGGGCGAGGTCGCGCGCGGCAGCGTCCACTACCACGTGCTCTTCACGGTCGGCCTGGTGCTGTTCGTGATCAGCTTCGTGGTCAACGTGCTGGCCTCGATCGTGCTGCTCAAGCGGCGCGCGGCCGCGGGGAGGATGCTCTCGTGACCGCGGGCGAGCGCCGGCTGCTGATCCAGCGCGTGGCCTTCTCGACGCTCGGTCTCGCGACCGCGATGACCGTGCTGCCGATCATCCTGATCGTCGGCGTGATCGCCTGGAAGGGGATGCCGGCGCTGGCGCCGTCGTTCCTGCTCGAGGCGCCGCGCGACGGCCTGCGGGCCGGCGGGATCTGGCCGGCGCTGGTCGGGACGATCTACCTGACCGTCGGCACCGGGCTGATCGCGGTCCCGGTCGGCCTGGCCGCGGCGATCTACCTGTCCGAGTACGCGCGGGAGAACTTCTTCACGCGCGCGATCCGGATCGCGATCATCAACCTGGCGGGGATCCCGTCGGTCGTCTACGGACTGTTCGGCCTGGCGCTGTTCGTGCTGTTCCTCAGGCTCGGGACCTCGATCGTCGCCGCCTCGCTGACGCTCTCGATCATGACCCTGCCGGTGATCATCAGCACCGCCGAGGAGGCGCTGCGCGCGGTGCCGCAGAGCTTCCGGCTGGTCTCGCAGGGGATGGGCGGGACCAAGTGGCAGACGATCCGGCGGATCGTGCTGCCGCAGGCGCTGCCCGGGATCCTGACCGGGGTGATCCTCGGGCTCGAGCGGGCCGCGGGCGAGACCGCGCCGATCCTGTTCACCGGCGCGGCGCTGTTCCTGCCGCAGCTTCCGCGGTCGATCTTCGACGAGACGATGGCGCTCCCCTACCACCTCTTCGTGATCTCGACCCAGGTCCCGGGGATGCCGGTCAAGGTCCAGTTCGGGACCGCGCTGGTGCTGCTGGTCTTCGTGCTCTCGATGAACGTCCTGGCGACCTTCATCCGCAGCTACTTCCGCCGGAGGAGGCAGTGGTGACCGCCCCGGGCAGCGGCGCGCCGCCGGTCTTCGAGCCGAAGATCGAGATCGAGAGCCTGCGGGTCTCCTACGGCGCCGAGCCGCCGGCGCTGGACGGCGTCACGCTGACCGTCCCGGCGCGCCAGATCACCGTCTTCTTCGGCCCGGCCGGCGGCGGCAAGAGCACCCTGCTGCGCACGATCAACCGGCTGAACGACCTGGTCGACGACGCGCGTACCGAGGGGCGCGTGCGGCTCGACGGCGAGGACATCCTGGGGCCGGAGGTCGACATCACGCGCCTGCGCCGCCGGATCGGGATCGTCTTCGCGCTGCCGGTTCCGCTGCCGATGTCGATCCGCCGGAACCTCTGGTACGGGCTGGAGCTGGCAGGCGAACGCAGCCGCCGCGTGCTGGACGAGGCGATGGAGAAGGCCCTCTCCGCCGCCGCGCTGTGGGACGAGGTCAAGGACCGGCTGGACGACCCCGCGATCGCGCTCTCGGGCGGCCAGCAGCAGCGGCTCTGCCTGGCGCGCGTGCTGGCGCTCGAGCCCGAGGTGATCATGCTCGACGAGCCCTCGTCCGGGCTCGACCCGATCTCGACCGCCAAGGTCGAGGCCTCGCTGCAGGAACTCAAGCGGCAGTACACGGTGATCATCGTCCCGAGCAGCGTCCAGCAGGCCGGGCGGCTGGCCGACTGGGCCGGCTTCTTCCTCCAGGGCGAACTGGTCGAGTGGGCCTCGGGCCGCGAACTCTTCCTGGCTCCGAAGGACCGCCGCACCGAAGATTACCTGACTGGACGTTTCGGTTAGTCGGATCCCTACCCCTGTGACGCCGTCACGACTGCCGCGGGCCCAAAGGGGCCCGCCGTCGTACCCTCATGACCTGGAATCCCGGGGAGGCCCCATGCGCCGTACCGCCGCCGCCGCTCTCGTTGCGCTCGTCGTGCTGCTCGCTCCGGGCGCCCCCGGTCCGCTCGCGGCTCCGCCGGACCTCGGACCGCTGCAGTTCCTGCCCGGCGACGACGCGCTCGCCGGCGCGTGGGGCGATCAATCGCCGCCCGACATCGCCCGCGG
This sequence comes from uncultured Acidobacteriota bacterium, assembly GCA_964476985.1. GTDB lineage: Bacteria > Acidobacteriota > Polarisedimenticolia > J045 > J045 > JALOKP01. The sequence goes on from CAYZDB010000003.1 coordinate 26,892, forward strand.
CGGCGAGGGGTTCCTGGCGGTGTGGGGCGACGCCCGCGCCTACGAGGGGAAGAACGACGTCTACGGCGCGCTGCTCGACGCGGCGGGGAATCCGGTCGGCGCGTCGTTCGCGATCAACCAGGACGACGGCTCGCAGACGGGGCCGAAGGTCGCGTGGAACGGCCAGAACTGGCTCGTCGTTTTCCTCAGCGACGGGTTTCTCAAGGCCACGCGCGTCGCGCCGGACGGGACGGTGCTCGACGCGGCGCCGATCCAGCTCGCGAACCCGGGGGCGAGCGCCGGCTACACGATCGCGAGCGACGGCTCGTCCTGGGCCGTGCTGTGGGCCGGGACGTCGGCAGGGAATGCCGACCTCCGCGGGGCGCGGATCTCCGCGGCCGGCGCCGTGCTCGATCCGGGCGGGGTCCAGATCCTCCCCGAGACGTACTACATCCGGAGCGTCGGCCCGATGGCGTACTGCCAGAACCGCTACTTCATGGTCTGGGCCGACGATTCGGGCGTCGTGGCGCTGCGGCTGACCGCCGCGCTCCAGAAGATGGACGCCGGGCCGATCACGATCGCGGGCACTGCGAGCTACGCCGAGACCACCGCGAACATCGCGGCCAGCGCGAGCGAGTTCTACGTCACCTGGACCGAGACCGACAACAGCTACTGGGTCGAGCAGATCAAGGGCAGCCGGGTCAGCGTCGCCGGCGTCGCGACGACGCCCGCGGGCGTGCCGATCAACGAGAACAAGTCCGGCGGGACCAACGCCGACGTCGCGTGGGACGGAACGCGCTGGGTCGTCGCGTGGACCGGCGCGGGCGCCTTCGCCAACCGGATCTCGGCCGCCGGCGCGGCCCTCGACGGGACGGGCTTCCAGCTCGCGTCGGCGACGGCGTTCTTCGACGCGCGGGGCGCCGCGGTCGCGGGCGCGCCCGGAGGCGGGGCGAAGGTGGTCTGGCAGGACTATCGCTCGCACCTCGAAAACGACGTCTGGGGCGCGTCCGTGCGCTCGACCGGCGGCGCGAACGGTCCCGACGCGCTGGTCAGCGTCAGCGCGCCCTCGCAGCAGGACCCGAGGATCGTCTGGAACGGCAGCGGCTACGCGGTGGCCTGGGTCAGCCAGACCTCGACCGCCTCGCGCGTTCTCGTCCAGCGTCTCGACGCCGGCGGCGCGCCGATCGACCCGCAGCCGGTCGAGGTGGCCGCGGGACGCGACCTGGTCGAGCCCGGGATCGCGTGGAGCGGGACGCGCTACCTCGTGACCTGGAAGGCGCGCTCGAACGTCCGGGTGTACGCCCGCCGCCTCGCGCCCGACCTCTCGTTCCAGGACGCCGCGCCGATCGACGTGATGACCGGCGACGGCCCGGCCGTCGCGGCGCTGGGCGACGTCTTCCTGGTCGCGGTCCAGAACTCGCCTTCGTACTGGCAGTGGCGCGACACCTACGCCCAGCGGATCGACGGCGCGACCGGGACGAAGCTCGGCGGCCTGATCGGGATCGCCGGCGGCTTCGCCTGGGCGGGCACGGTCGGCACGGTGGGGAACCGCTGGCTGCTGTCGTGGGAGGCGCACTACTCGCACAACGAGTCGCCCTACACGCTGGTCGCGGCGTGGGTCAACGCCGACGGGACGGCCGGCACGAGCTTCGGCCTCGTCTCCGGCTCGGGCTTCGGCACCGCCGGGGTGGAGATCGCCGGCCACCCGCAGCTCGGCGCGATCGTCTACTCGACCACCCGCGCCCCGTCGGCGTCGAACGGCGAGATCTACCTGCTGCGCGTGCAGGCGGACGGGACCTTCCCGGACGGCTACACCGGCCGGCTCGTCACGGGGAATGCCGACGGCAACCAGTACGCCCCCGGCGCGGCCTGGAACGGCGCCGAGTTCGTCACCGCCTTCCAGGACGACCGGGCGAGCACGCCCTACGTCTCCTACCCCGAGAGCGACCTCTACGGCGCGCGCGTCAGCGCGGCCGGGACCGTGCTCGACGGTGCCGGCGGCTTCCCGATCGCGACCGAGCCGGTGCCCGAGTGGCAGCCGGCGGTGGCCGGGTCGGGGGGCGACACGCTCGTCGCCGCATCCCACCTGCGCGGCGGCGCGTACGGCGCGCTGCGGATCGGCCTGCGCCGGGTGATCCCGGCCGGGGCCGCGCCGCCGGCGGTCGACGGGCTGCGCTTCCAGGGCGGGGTGAGCCTGGCCTGGAACGCCTCGAAGGCCGCGACCGTCTACGACCTCCTGCGCGGCGACCTGGCCCGGCTGTCGGCCGACCGCTCGATCGCGGCCGCGACCTGCCTGGCGAACGACCTCCCTGCCACGAGCCACGACGACGCGTCGCGGCCCGCGGCGGGAAGCGGCTTCTACTACCTGGTGCGGGCCGACCGCAGCGGCTCGGCTCCCGGCACGTACGACGACCCGGTCCCGGCCGGGCTCGCCCACGGCCGGGACGACGACGCCGGCCCGGCCGCCTGCCCGCACCTCCCCTAGCCGGCGCTCCGCTCGAACGCGGCGACGGGCGCGGTGGTCCGCTCCAGCGACCACCCGCCCTTCAGCCCGAAGACGAACCAGCCGAGGACCAGCATCCCGGCCGCGAAGATCGTGTCGCCGACCACGCGCATCCAGCGCAGCGTCTCCATCAGCCCGGTCTGCATGAACTCCGCCGAGCGGGCGTACCAGAGGCCGTGCTCGACCGAGGCCCAGGTCTGCAGCAGGCCGATCGGCAGCAGGCTCAGCAGGACCATCAGCGCCAGGCCGATGTTCATCGCCCAGAAGGCGAAGGCCAGGGGTTTCGTCTTCCAGGCCGCCGTGACGTTCAGCCCGCGCAGGCAGAACAGCATCAGCCCGATCCCCAGCATCCCGTAGACGCCGAACAGCGCCGTGTGGCCGTGGACCGGCGTCGTGTTGAGCCCCTGCATGTAGTAGAGCGCGATCGGCGGGTTGATCAGGAAGCCGAACAGCCCGGCGCCGACCAGGTTCCAGAAGGCGACCGCGACGAAGAAGTAGATCGGCCAGCGGTAGGCCGCGACCCAGGCCCGCACCCGGGCCAGCCGCAGGTTGCCGACGGCCTCGAAGCCGATCAGCACGAGCGGGACGATCTCGAGCGCCGAGAAGACGGCGCCGAACGCCAGCACGCCGGTCGGTGTCCCGGTGAAGTAGAGGTGGTGCATCGTGCCGATGATCCCGCCGGTGAGGTAGATCACGCTCGAGAAGAGCGCGGCGCGCGTGGCCGACGGCACGCCGACCAGCCCCAGCCGCGTGAACAGGAAGGCGATCGCGACCGTCGCGAAGACCTCGAAGAACCCCTCGACCCAGAGGTGGACGACCCACCAGCGCCAGTACTCGGCGACGGCCAGGTTGGTGTGGCGGCCCCACATCAGCCCCGCGCCGTAGAACAGCCCGATCGCGGCCGCGGCGATCACGAACAGCCCCAGCAGCTGGCGCCCCTGCAGGTCGTGCCGGAACGCGGGGCGCAGCGCCCGCCCGACCAGGACGAGCCAGATCAGGAGGCCGGCGAACAGCAGGATCTGCCAGAAGCGGCCGAGGTCGACGTACTCGTAGCCCATGTGCCCGAACCAGAAGTTCGTGCCGAGGTCGAGCTTCTGCATCGCGCCCAGCCACTCGCCCGCGAACGAGCCGCCGACCACGACCAGCAGCGCGCCGAACAGCAGGTTGACGCCGAAGCGCTGTCCCTTCGGCTCGGCGCCGCCGACTGCCGGCGCGATGAACAGCCCGGTCGCCAGCCAGGCTGTCGCGATCCAGAAGATCCCGGTCTGGACGTGCCAGGTGCGCGCGACCGAGTAGGGGAGCCACTCG
>CAYZDB010000004.1:0-3993 GCA_964476985.1 uncultured Acidobacteriota bacterium
GAACCCCGACACGCTCTACGCCGCGCTCTACGCCCGCCAGCGCAAGCCGTGGCGCTTCGACTACGGCCCCGGCGCAACCGGCGGGCGCGACGCCGGCGGGATCTTCAAGTCGACCGACGGCGGCGCGACCTGGCGCCGCCTCACGAACGGGCTGCCCGCGAAGACCGGCCGGATCGGCCTCGCCGTCTACGCGAAGGACCCGCGGATCGTCTACGCCGTGGTCCAGAGCGACGAGGGGGGAACGAGCGGGATCGACAACGCGAAGAGCAAGGCGGGCGGGATCTTCCGCTCGGAGGACGGCGGCGAGAGCTGGACCCGCGTCAACCCGCTCAACCCGCGCGCCTTCTACTTCAGCCAGATCCGGATCGACCCGCAGGACGACCGGCGGATCTACGTGCTGGGCTTCATGCTGCACGTCTCCGACGACGGCGGGAAGACCTTCCGCGAGGACCTCTTCAGGAACGTCCACGCCGACTGCCACGCGCTGGCGATCGTCCCGCCCACCTCGGCGCTGGTCGCCGACGCCGAGCGGGCGGCGGCCGAAGCGCGCGCCAAGGCGGAGCCGGGCGCCCCGCCGCCCGCGCCGCTCTTCAGCCGGCAGCTGATCGTGGGGACCGACGGCGGCGCCTACCAGAGCTTCGACGCCGGCGCCTCGTGGGCCCACCTCGACCGGGTCGCGGCCGCCCAGTACTACCGGATCAACGTCGACGACTCCGTCCCCTACCGGATCTGCGGCGGCCTGCAGGACAACACGAACTGGGTCGGCCCCTCGCAGACGAACTCGATGGAGGGGATCCTCAACGCCGACTGGACCGAGATCGGCGGCGGCGACGGCTTCTACTGCGTGTTCGATCCCTTCGACCGCGACCTGCTCTACGCCGAGGCCCAGGAGGGCTACCTGCACCGCTTCAACACGCGGACGGGTGAGCACAAGGACCTGCGCCCCGAGCCGACCGAGGGCCAGGCGCGCTACCGCTTCCATTGGAATTCGCCGCTGATCGGCAGCCGCCACGAGAAAGGGACGATGTACCTGGCCGGCAACGTCGTGTTCCGCGTGACCGACCGCGGCGAGCGGTTCCAGGTGATCAGCCCCGACCTGTCCGCCAACGACCCCGCGCGCACGACCGCGACCGGCAGCGGCGCCGAGAACTACGGCGTGGTCTACGCGCTGGCCGAGTCGCCGCGCGCCCCCGGAATGCTCTGGGCGGGGACCGACGACGGCCGCCTCTGGCGGACGCGCGACGGCGGCGCCTCGTGGACCGAACTGACCGCGAACCTCCCCGCCGTCCTCAAGGGACAGTGGCTGACCCAGATCGAGCCCTCCTGGCACGACGCCGAGACCGCCTACCTGGCCGTCGCAGCCTACCGCTCCGGGAACGACGCGCCGCTGGTCTTCCGGACCGCGGACGGCGGGAAGACCTGGCAGGACGCCGCCGGGGACCTGCCGCGCCACGGCCCGGTGCGCGTCGTGCGCGAGGACCCGAAGAACCCGGCCGTGCTCTACGCCGGGACCGAGTACGGCCCGTTCGTTTCGCTCGACCGCGGCGCGCACTGGACGAAGCTCGGCGGGCTGCCGCCGGTGATCGTCGACGACCTGGCGATCCACCCGCGCGAGCACGACCTGGTGATCGGCACCCACGGCCGCAGCCTGTGGATCGTCGACGACGCCTCGCCGCTGGCCGCGCTGACGCCCGAGATCGCCGCCAAGCCGCTGCACCTGTTCGCGCCGCAGCCGGCCCACGGCAGCTACCGGCTGCGCGGCTGGGTCGAGAGCAACGGCGGCGCGGTCTACCGCGGCGAGAACCCGCCGGAGGGCGCGCTGCTGACGGCCTGGGTGCGCGAACTCGACGCCGAGCCGGTGAAGCTGACGGTGACGGACGCCGCCGGCCGGCCGGTCGCCAACCTGGCGCTGCCCGGCACGCCGGGGCTCAACCGCGTGGCCTGGGACCTGCGCCCGACGAAGGACCTGCTGACCGAGTACGGCGGCGAGGGGACGCGCAAGCTGGTGCCGCCCGGCGTCTACACGGTGACCGTCTCGCGCGGCGCCGAGCGCTCGACCCAGCCCCTCACCGTGACGATCGCCGAGGGGATCGAGACCCGCTGAGGACCGGAGGAACGATGGCTGCCATGCGCTGGGTCCGCGTCGCGGGCGAGGCGGAGTTCGAGACGCGCAACCCGATCCCGGCCGCCGCCGGCTTCGAGGCGGTCGTGGTCGCGAAGATCGGCCCGAACTACTTCGCCATCGAGGACCGCTGCTCGCACGACGACAACCCGCTGGACGAGGGGGACATCGAGGGCGGGCAGATCATCTGCCCGCGCCACGGCGGCCGCTTCGACCTGGCGACCGGCGAGGCGCGGCGGATGCCGGCGGTCGCGCCGGTCCGCACCTTCCGGACGAAGGTCGAAGGGGGCGCGGTGTTCGTCGAGGTCGAGGCCGACTGAACGGCGGCGGGCGGCCCCGCGACGACGCGCGCGGCGCCGCACCCGGCTACGCCGCCTCGGCCACCCCGCCCGCCGGCTCGGCCTGCGCGCCCGGCACGAGCAGGCGCCGGCACCAGATCGCCAGCGCGACCCCCGTCGCCAGCAGCAGCGCTCCCGTCACCTGGTGCGAAGTCGTGACGATCGCCTCCCACAGCGGCGCCGGGGTCTCGGGCCGGCGCATCGTCACCGCGGCCAGCGCGGCGACGCCGAGCGTGAGCTGCACGCCGAGCAGGATCAGCAGCGTCTTGCCGACGCGGCGCAGCGTGCCGATCCGCCCGTAGAGGCCCCAGGCCCGCACTCCGGCCGCGACCGCCGCGCCCGCGACCAGCGTCGCCATCGAGATGTGGACCAGCAGCCCCGTCCCCGTGTGCCGCAGCACCGCGCCCAGGACGAGCTGCACGACCAGCGCCGCGACCAGCAGCGCGGAGAGGCCCCGCTCGGTCGCGGCGGCCGGGACAGGTTCGGGCGGGGCGGGGTCGCGGAAGCGCCGCGTCGTCACCACCGCCAGCGCGACCATCAGGGCGAAGAAGAGCTGCCCCGTCACGCCGTGGACCACGGCCAGCGCGAGGCTCGGCGCGGTCTGGGCCGGGTCGGCCGACAGCGTGAAGCGGCCGGTCACGCGCAGGCCGCCCAGGATCCCCTGCGCCACGACCAGCGCGAACGCCAGCAGCGCGAGCCGCTTCACCCACGCCCGGTCCTCGGTGCGCCAGAGCACGATCGCCAGGACCAGCGTCGTCAGCCCGACCAGCGAGCCGAACAGCCGGTGCGCGTGCTCGTAGTAGACGCCCCCCGTCATCCGCGCGAGCGGGTAGAGGAACATGTTGTAGCCGAACGAATTGGGCCAGTCGACGACGGCGAGCCCGGCGTCGTTGCTCGTGACCAGCCCGCCGATCGTGACCAGTCCCAGCGTCGCCACCGCGGCGACGCCGGCGAAGACCGCCGTCCAGTCGGGAGCCGGCGCGTCGACCCGGCCGCTGCGCGCGCCGGCCAGCGCCGTCAAACCGCCGATCGCCGCGCCGGCGAGCAGCGCCCCGGGCAGCCAGATCGCGGCGCCGGGCCGGAACTGGTTGGGCGCCTCGGTGCTGGTCAGCAGGCTGCCGAGGATCAGCATGTTGAGGCTCATCGTGAGCAGCCCCGCCAGCGCGCCGGTCCGCCAGCTCCCGGTGGCGCGCCCCGCGACGAAACCGCCCGCGGCGAGCAGCAGCAGCATCGCCGCGGCGACCAGCGCGCTGGGCGCGTGGACCCACGGCAGCCGCAGCAGGTAGCCCGCGATCCACATCGCGACCGTGGTGCCGAAGCCGAGGGCGAGAACGGCGCCGCGGTCGCGGCGCGGAGCGGAGACGGAGCCGGTCATGGTCTTCACCTCGCGGGGGCGGAGCCGGCCCGAGATGGTAGCCCAGGCCGGGCGGGCGGGCTGGCCCCGGGCCCCCAAACCCCTTAGCATGGGTCGTTTGGCGCTCCCTTGCGCCGCCGGGTCCCGATGAGCAGCGTCCCCACTTCCGCCCCGCCCGC
>CAYZDB010000004.1:4093-28534 GCA_964476985.1 uncultured Acidobacteriota bacterium
CCCGCTTCCGCGCCGCACGCCGCCGGTCGCCTCGGCGCCGCGGTCGGCCTCTACGCCGAGCTGACCAAGGCCAGGCTGTCGGCGCTGGTGGTGGCCACCACCGCCGCCGGGTTCGCGCTGGGCTCGACCGGGCGGTTCGACTTCGCAGGCCTGACCTGGGCGGTGCTCGGGACCTCCCTCTCGGCACTGGGGGCCAACGGGCTCAACCAGTGGCTCGAGCGCGCCCGCGACGCGCGGATGGAGCGCACCCGCGAGCGCCCGCTGCCGGCCGGGCGGCTCGAGCCGGCGCGCGCCTTCGGCGTCTCGCTGGCGCTGGCGCTGGCCGGGACCGCGGTCCTGCTGGCCGGAACGAACGCCCTGACCGCGGGGCTGAACGTCCTGACCGTCGCGCTCTACGTGCTGGTCTACACCCCGCTCAAGACGCGCAGTTCGCTCTGCACGCTGGTCGGCGCGCTGGTCGGCGCGATCCCGCCAGTGATGGGCTACACCGCCGCGGCCGGTACGGTCGGGGCCGGGGCGTGGATCCTGTTCGCGGTCCTCTTCGCCTGGCAGATCCCGCACTTCCTGTCGCTGGCCTGGCTCTACCGCGAGGACTACCGGCGCGGCGGCTACGTGATGCTCCCGCTGGGCGATCCCACCGGCCGGATCACCTTCGAGGTGACCGTGCTGTACACGCTGGCGCTGGTTCCGCTGGGCCTCGCCTCGTTCCTGGCCGGGCTGACGGGGTGGGTTTCGGTCGTCGGATCGCTCGTGCTGGGCGGCGCGTTCCTGGCGCTCGCGCTGCAGCTGCGGCGGCGGCGCGGCGACCGCGAGGCACGGCGGGTCTTCCTGGCCAGCCTGGCCTACCTGCCGCTGCTGCTCGCCCTGCTCGTCGCCGACCACGCCCTGCGGTGAGCGCGCCGCGACCACCCGCGGCGCCCGGGCGCCGGCTGACGCTGCGGAGCGGCGGCGGGGTGCTGCTGCTCGCGACGGCGATCTCCCTGCTCGCGATGGCCTGGATCGCCTTCCCGATCCTGACCCGCCACGCCCCGGCGCTGCGCGGCGACGGCCGCAACCCGGACAGCTACGGCTTCGACCTCGCCGGCGCGAGCGTCCCGCGCGCCGAGATCGTCGCCTCGGGGATGAGCGTCGACGGCGTCGCGCCGCTGATCGATCCGCCGTCGATGCCGGCCGACGGGGTCGACCGGATGCACCGCGAGGAGCGCGGCAAGTACCTCGTCGCGGGCGACCGCGTGGTGGGCGTCGTGGTCGGGAACGAGGCGCGCGCCTACCCGCTGCGCGTGCTGAACTGGCACGAGGTCGCCAACGACACGCTGGGCGGCGTCCCGATCGCGGTGACCTACAGCCCGCTGACCGACAGCGTCGTCGTCTTCGACCGCCGGGTGGCCGGCGAGACGCTGGTCTTCGGGGTGAGCGGGCTGCTCTACAACTCGAACCAGCTGCTCTACGAGCGCCGCGGGGCGGCCGCGGCCTCGAGCCTGTGGAGCCAGCTGCTGTTCCGGGCGGTCGCCGGCCCGGCGGCGGCGGCCGGTCGGACGCTGACGGTCCTCCCCTCCCAGGTCGTGCGCTGGGACGCCTGGCGCGCGGCGCAGCCCGGGACCTCGGTGCTCGACCCCGAGCGGGCGATGCTGAAGCGCTACCGCGGCAACCCGTATGGCATGTACTTCGGCAGCGACCTGCTGCGGTACCCGGTGCAGCCGCTGCCGCCGTCACCGGACCCGCCGTACAAGACGCCCGTCCTGGTGGTGCGGTCGGACGCGGGGCGGGCCGTGCTCGACCTCCGGGAACTGGCGCGGCGGGCCGGCCCGGACGGCGCGGCGCGGGTCGAGACGGCGGCCGGCCCGCTCCAGGTCCGGGCGGCGGAGGAGCCGGCGACGGCCCTCGTCGAGCCCGGGCCGGGCGCGCCGCTGCCGGTCGCGCACGCGTCGTGGTTCGCGTGGCACGCCATGTACCCGGACGATCCGCTGGTGCGGTGAGCCGGATCGAACGGGAGCGGACCGGGTCCTTGCCCGGAACCCGCTTCTGGTTCAAAGTTTGCGCCCTGAACGCCTTGGGACGCCCTCCGAGGCCCGGAAGGACACCTGCCCATGCGCCACTCGATCGTGCTCGCGCTCGCCCTCGCCTGCTGTGCGGCTGGAACGCTCGCTCTCGCCCAGGAAGAAGCCGCTTCCGCCGACGTGAAGGCCATCCTGGCCGAAGCCAACGCGGCGCTGCAGGCCAAGAACTACGCCAAGGCCTACGAGCTGGCCTCGAAGGTCGCCGACGCGAACCCGAAGCAGGCCGGGGCCCGGTTCATCGCCGGCGCCGCCGCGCTGAACCTGCGGCAGGTCGAGTCCGCGGACAAGTACCTCCGCGAGGCCTACGCGCTGAAGCCCGACATGCCGTGGCTGTCGCTCTGGATGGGGCAGCTGGCGATGCTCGAGGGGGACGGCGCCGTACGCGAGGGGAAGGACGACAAGGCCCTCGAGTACTACAACGAAGCCGTCCGCTACTTCGACGCCGAGTCGAAGAATCGCCCGGGGAACGCCGGCCCGCTGACCAACAAGGCGCAGGCGCTCTCCAAGGCCAACCGCCTGCCCGAGTCGATCGCGACCTACGAGGAGCTGATCAAGCTCAACCCGGCCTCGCCCGACGCCTACCTCGCGGCGGCGGAGGTCTACATCCAGGGCGGCCAGACCGACAAGGCGATCGAACTGGTCAAGCGCGTGCCGACGACCGACAAGGCCGCGGCGGCGCGGGCGATCACCAGGTGGGGCGACGCGCTCTTCCAGCAGGGCTTGATGGACGTGGTCGTCCCGGTGATGGAGTACGCCCACCAGCTCGACCCCGCCTACACGGAGCCCTGCGGCAAGCTCGTCGCGGCCTACCTGCAGCTCGGCCACCCGCCGGAGGCCTGGGAGCGGCTGACCGAGTTCCTGTCCCACAACCCGCCGCTCGCGGAGCAGGTGGCGGCGGGCGACGCGGCGCTGTCGTTCCTGCGGCGGCGCGGCAACCCGCTCGAGGCGCTGCCGCCGGACGAGAACGCGATCGTCCTCCCCTGGCTCGACAACCTGGCCCGCCCGAAGGTCCCGGCCGCCGCGCGCCAGGCGCGCGTCGACGCCGCGGTGCCGGTGCTCGTCCAGGTCGGCGCCGACGGGAAGATCGTCAGCGCGCAGGTCATCCCCAACTCGAGCGGAACCTCCAACGAGGAGCTGGGGCTGAACACCGCGGCCCTCGACACCGTGAACCGCTCGCGCTTCAAGCCGGGCAAGAAGAGCGGCAAGGCCGAAGCGTTCCCGGTGGGGGTGATGATCGAGTTCAAGCCGTCCTGAGGCGGGCGCGCCGGGGCCGGCCCCTTCGCGGAGCCGGCCCGGCGGCCGACGCGCCCGGCAGGCCTCAGCTGGCCGAGGGCGGCCGCGTCAGGAGAGACTTCTCGCGCAGCTTCCGTTCCATCTCCTGCAGCTTCTGCTCGAGCTCCTGCATCTTATGCTCCAGCTCCCTGGCCTTGTCCTCCTCGAGCTGGAACTGGTGCTCCTGGAGCTTCCGCGTCAACTCCTCGATCCGCGCCGTGTCGATCTCCGGGAGCGGGATGCGCTCCCCCTCCTTGCCTTCCCAGAGCATCAGGGGGCCGAGATCGACCTGCGCGGTCTGCCGTTCGGCCACGGTCGCGGAGAGGATCAGCGGGCGCCCGTCGCGCCAGAGATCCAGCTTCACCACCTGGTCCTTCTTCTTCTCGCGGATCGCCAGGCGGACGTCCCACGCGTTCTCGACCGGGTCGCCGTCGACCGCGAGCAGGATGTCGCCGACGCGCACGCCCGCCTTGGCCGCGGGACTGGGCTCCTCGACGCGCGAGATCATCACGCCCGCCTCTTCGCCCGCGCCGAAGTGCCGGCGCAGCTCGGGCGTGAGATCGACCAGGGCCACGCCGATGTAACCGCTGGGGCCCTGGGCGCCCCAGCCAGCGAACTGCCCGGAGAGGTGCTTCTCGCCGTCCGGCCCGACCACCACGAAGCTGCGCGCCGCGTCCTCGGGCGCTCCCGGCTCCTTGATCACGACGACGCGCTCCTTCCGCTTCGTCTCGGGGGCGGGGGCCTTCTCGTCGCTGCCGGCCAGGGCCGGAACGAGGGCCGCGAGGGCCGCCATTCCGGCGACCGCGGCCCGCAGGGTGCGATGGAACATCGTGAGCTCCTTTCTACCCGATCAACGCACGACGGGGCCGGAAGTTCGCCGGACCCCGGGCCCCGGGGAGGGGGCGCGGACCAGGCGGCCCAGGTCGATCACCAGTTCGGCCCGCTCGTCCCCGCCAACCAGCACGACCGGCGGGAGCGGTTCGGGCTCGCGGCGCAGCGCCTGCAGCTCCGAGGCCAGGCGCGCGTGCTCGCGCTGCATCGCGGCCAGCTCGGCGCGGGCGACCTCGGCGCGCCGCTGGGCGCGGCTCTCCTCCTGCCAGCGCATCCCGCCGACGACGGCGACCGCGCCGAGCGCCAGGACGGCCGCGAGCGCCCAGGCGCGGCGCGGCCGGGCCGGTGCCGCGCCCGGCTCGTCGAGCCGGGCCAGGACGCGCCCGGTGAAGCCGGGCCGCGCCCGTTCGCGCGGCAGTTCGCGGATCGACTCCCGCGGGTAATCGTCGTTCACGGGGCACCTCCGTCGCCGGGGGCGCAGGCCGGCGCGAGCTGCTCGCGCAGCAGCGCCCGGGCGCGGTTGATCCGCGACTTGACCGTCCCCTCGGGACAGCCCAGCGCGGCGGCGATCTCGTCGTAGCTCAGGTCCTCGACGTCCCGCAGCACGAGCGGGACGCGGTAGTTGAGCGGCAGCGCGGCGATCGCACGGACCAGCCGCCCGCGCAGCTCGCGACGCTCGGCCTGGGCCGCCGGGTCGGCGGCCGGCGCGGGGACCGCGGCCGGCGCGAGGCCGTGCGGCAGGACCGCCGCGATCAGCCGCCAGCGCCGCGCGCGCCGCTCCTCGGTCCGGACCAGGTTGGTCGCGATCCGGAACAGGAACGGGAGCAGCTTCCCCTGCTCGTCGTAGCGGGGAGCGCGCCAGAGCCGGATGAAGGTCTCCTGCGCCAGGTCCTCGGCCCGGTCGCGATCCGCGGTGAGGCGCGTCAGGTAGTTGACCACGGCGTCCTTGTGGCGCTCCACGAGACGGGCGAACGCGTCGCGCTCGCCGGCGCGGACGGCGGCCATCAGGGCGGCGTCGTCCGCCTGCGCCACGCCGTTCACCAGGGCCGCCCGGTCCAGCACGATCGGCTCGCCCATCCGGTCTCCACGGAACCAACGCCCCCGGGGGGTTCCGGGTTCCCATCTTGCCGTGCGGCCGCGTCCATCCGCCCGGGAACCGGCGCCTCCCCCCGGGAATTTGCGACGGGCGGTCGCAGGGCCGGGGTTGCGGGTCCGGGTTGCCTCCTCCGGGTTCGCGCCCGGCCCGCGGGACGGCTACCATCCGCTCGCCGCCCGGCCCGCGCGGCCCCTCCCCGGGAGATCCCCATGCCCTCGCCCTCGCGCCGGATCGTGCTGTTCTGCCTGATCTCGCTGGCCGCCTCCGCGGCCCCGTCCCTCGCCGACGACCGCAGCCCGAACGAGGAGAAGCTCAAGGCCCTGCTGGTCGAGAAGCTGGGCGACGACGCGCGGAGCATCACGGTCACGATCGTCAAGACCAAGGCCACGCTGACCGGAGAGGTCACGCGCCGCGTCACCGAGGAACTCGCCAAGGAGGTCGCGCTCGCCTATCCCGGCATCACGCGGGTGAAGAACGACGTCGACCTGGCGAAGAGCGAGACCGTCGAGCAGGCCGTCGGCGGCGAGCTCTCCGACGGCCGGCTCGAGTCGGAGGTCAAGGGGCGCCTGATCGACGAACTCGGCCGGCGCGGCTTCTCGCTCGAGGTCGAGGCCGTGGACGGCGTCGTCAGCCTGCGCGGCACGGTCCCCGACGAAGCGCGCCGGAAGATCGCGCTCGACACCACGAAGAAGGCCGGCGGCGTCAAGCAGGTGATCGACCTGATCTCGATCGCGAAGTAATCAGCAGATCCGCGGCAGGTCCATCCCGGACAGCAGGTCGAGCACCCGCAGCCCGCCGAACGGCGTGCGCATCACGACGCGCGGCCCCTCGCGGTACGGCTCGACCGTCCCGACCGCCGCCGCCCCGCGACCCAGCGGGTGGGCGCGCAGCGCGTCGAGCGCGCGGGGCGCGTCGGCGGGGTCGACCCAGGCCAGGAGGCGCCCCTCGCACGCGACGTAGAGCGGGTCGAGCCCCAGCACCTCGCAGACCGCGCGCGCGGCGTCGCCGACCGGCACCGCGGCTTCGTCCAGCACGATCCGCACCCCGGCCCGCGCGGCGACCTCGTTGCAGGTCGTTGCCACGCCGCCGCGCGTCGGGTCGTGCATCGCGCGGACGCGGGCACCCGAGGCCAGCAGCGCCTCGACCAGCCCGCCGAGCGGCGCGACGTCGGAACGCAGCGCCTCGCCCCCCAGCCCGTGGCGGTGCGCCATGATCGTCGCGCCGTGGTCGCCCGCCGGGCCCGACAGCAGGACCGCGTCGCCCGGCTGGACCAGCCCGTCCCCCAGTTCCCGGCCCGGCGGCACGACGCCCAGCCCGGTGGTCACGGCGAAGGCCAGGTCTCCCTTGCCGCGCGGCACCACCTTGGTGTCCCCCGCGACCAGCGTGACGCCGGCTTCGCGCGCCGCGCGGGCGGCGCCGTCGACGAAGACCGCCAGCATCTCGAGCGGGAGCCCTTCCTCGAGGATCAGCGCCCAGGCCAGCCAGAGCGGCCGCGCGCCGCTGACCGCGAGGTCGTTCACGGTGCCGGCCACCGCGAGGTAGCCCAGGTCGCCGCCCGCGAAGACCGGGGGCGAGACGACGAAGCCGTCGGTCGTCAGCGCGGGGCGGCCGGGCGGAAGCTCGGGCAGCACCGCGGCGTCGGTCAGCGGCCGCAGGAACGGGTTGTCGAGCACCGGCAGCAGCCGGCTGGTGACCAGTTCCTGCGTCAGTCGCCCGCCCGCGCCGTGCGCCAGCAGGACCTTCCCATCGCGGTCCGGGGAGTTCATCGCGTGCCAGGCCCTTCGTGGCGGTACCAGGCGGCACAGGTCCCCTCGGACGAGACCATGCAGGCGCCGACGGCGGTGTCCGGGGTGCAGGTCCGGCCGTAGAGCGGGCAGTCGGGCGGGTCGATCGTCCCCTTGAGGATCTCGCCGCAGCGGCAGCCGGCGGGCTCGACCGGCTCGGGCAGCTCGACCGGGATCGTCTCGGCATCGCGCCGCCGGTAGTCCTCCCGCAGCGCGAGCCCGGAGCCGGGGATCTCGCCGATCCCGCGCCACACCACGCTGGCCGGCTCGAAGAAGCGCTCGAGCAGCGCGCGCGCCGCCGGGTTGCCGTCGGCGGTCACCGCGCGCGAGTAGAGGTTCTTCACCTCGGCCCGGCCCGCGGCGTGCTGCGCGATCAGCTCGAGCACCCCGCGCAGGACGTCGGTCGGAGTGAAGCCGACGACGACCGACGGCAGGCCGTACTCGTCGGCCAGGAACGCGAACGACTTCCAGCCGGCGACGACCGAGACGTGCCCCGGCAGCAGGAAGCCGTCGAGCGCCACGCCGGGGTCGCCGGCCAGCGCGCGCATCGGCGGGGGCATCACCTTGTGGCCGGAGAGGACCAGGAAGTTCGTCACGCCGAGGGTTTCGGCCTCGGCCAGCGCGGCCGCGATCGTCGGTGCCGTGGTCTCGAAGCCGACCGCCAGGAAGACGATCGTCGACGACGGGTTGTCCCGCGCGATCGCCAGCGCGTCGCGCGGCGAGTAGACGATGCGGATCGCGGCGCCCGCCGCCCGCGCCCGCTCGAGCGAGCCGTGCGAGGAGGGAACGCGGACCAGGTCGCCGAAGGTGCAGACGATCACGCCGGGGACCCGGGCCAGGGCCTCGGCGCGGTCGACGTAGCCGACCGGCGTGACGCAGACCGGGCAGCCCGGTCCCGAGATCAGGCGGACCTCGGGGGGGAGCATGCGGCGCAGGCCCGCCTCGGCGATCGCGTGCGTGTGGGTCCCGCAGACCTCCATCAGGGTGATCGGCCGCGGCAGCGTCCGGGCCGCGGCGCGGACCTGCTCCGCCAGCCCGGCGACGGCGCCCGGCGCGAAGTACGGATCGTGCGAGTGGGCGCTCACGCGGAGGGCCCGCGCGGACCGGCCCCGGACCCGTCGTAGGGCGAGTCGCTCCAGGCCCCGCCCCCGGTCGCCTCGTCGTGGGCCGTGACCTGGTCGAGCAGTTCGAGCGTCAGCCGGGCTTCTTCCTCGTCGATCCGGCCGATCGCGTAGCCGGCGTGGACCAGCAGGTGGTCGCCCAGCTCGGCCTCGGGGAAGAGCATCAGGGACACGCCGCGCGTCACGCCCCGCAGCTCGACGGTGCCGTCGAGCTCGCGGCGCTCGATCAGTCGCATCGGGATCGCCAGGCACATCGGGTCGTCCTCCGGATCGGGGCCGCTCAGGCCCGCTTGCGCGCCGCGCGCTCGAGCAGCAGGTCGCACCAGGCGTCGATCCCCTCCCCCGTCGCACTCGAGGTGCGGAGCAGCGTGGCGGAGGGGTTGAGCGAGAGGACCTGCCGCTCCACCGCGGGCAGGTCGAAGCGGACGTGGGGCAGGAGGTCGACCTTGGTGACGACGGTGACCTCGGCGCGGGCGAAGATCGCGGGGTACTTGAACGGCTTGTCGCTCCCCTCGGCAACCGACAGCAGCGCGACCTTGAAGTCCTCGCCCAGGTCGTAGGTCGTGGGACAGATCAGGTTGCCGACGTTCTCGATGAAGAGCAGGTCGACCCGCGGGAACGCGGCCACGGTCAGCGCCTTGCCGATCTGCCGGGCGTCGAGGTGGCAGGCGCCGCCGGTCAGGATCTGGTAGGCCGGCAGGCCGGCGGCGCGCAGCCGCTCGGCGTCCAGCTCGGTCGCGACGTCCCCCTCGATCACCGCCGCGGTCGCCCGCCCGGCGAGGCGCCGGGCGGTCGCCTCGAGCAGCGTCGTCTTGCCGCTGCCGGGCGACGAGATCAGGTTCGTGACCAGCGTGCGCTCGCCGGCGAATCGCCGGCGCAGCTGCTCGGCCTCGGCGTCATTCGCCGCCAGGGCCCGGCGGCGGACATCGACGGTGAAGCTCATCCCGGGTTCTCCTCGCCGGCGGGGTCCAGCTCGATCTCGATCACGTCGAGCTCCGTCCCGCCCTCGATGCGGAGCGGGGCGCCGCAATCCAGGCAGACCCGCAGCCAACTCCCCTCGCCCTGCCGCTTGTCGGCGCGGCAGGCCGGGCAGTACTGCCGCCCCGGCCGCCAGTCGATCTCCAGCACGGCGCCCTGGTCGGGTCCCTCGCCGACGACCGCCGCCCAGGCGAAGGACAGCAGGTCGGGCTCGATGGCCGACAGTTCGCCCACCGCGACCTTCGCCCGCGTCAGGCGGGCGGGGGCGTGGGCCCGCATCGACTCCCGGCAGACGCGGTAGATCTCGTTCGCGATGCCGAACTCGTGCAGGACCGCCTCCCCGGGGATTCTCGCACGGGCCCTTCACCCCGTGTTCTTTGGCTTACGGTCAACAGCAAACTGGTTTGTTCTTACCAATTATGACCTAACCTTTTGGGGCTTCGCCACTTCCGTCCGAAACTGCATTACCGATTGTTATTCGCCCTGGGCGAATTCCGAACGAAGATTCTTCACCCGACGCAAGTTTAGGACCTGTATGGCTTTATTTCATTCGGTCGGGACCCGGTTTTACTGATTCCGACTCGTTGTTAATAGGCTAGTTTCTCGGTAATCCCATGCTATAACGCGCCGCACGAGGGGGCTAACAGCCCGCGCCCGTTCTTCCCAGGACGGCTCACGACCGGAGGAGGCTGGACTATGGATTTCGAACCGTCGCTCCGTTACCACGCCACGCAGGAAGGAGGCGTCGACCGCCGGGACTTCATGAAGGTCTGCTCGGTGGCCGCGGCGGCGGTCGGGCTCCCGGCGTCCGCCGCCGTCCAGTTCGCCAACGCCGCCGCGGGGGGGCTCAAGCCCTCGGTCGTCTGGCTGCACTTCCAGGAGTGCACCGGATGCACCGAGTCGCTGCTCCGGACCTCCGCACCGGACGTCGCGAAGCTGATCCTCGACCTGATCTCGCTCGACTTCCACGAGACGCTGGCCGCCGCGGCCGGGCACCAGTTCGAGGCGGTGCTCGAGGACGTGATGGAGAAGCTGCCGGGCAAGTTCGTGCTGGTGGTCGAGGGGGCGATCCCGACCAAGGACAACGGGATCTACTGCACGATCGCGGGCCGGACGGCCGTCGACACCCTGAACGCCGTGGCCGCCAAGGCCGGTGCGATCATCTCGATCGGCTCGTGCGCCTCGTGGGGCGGCGTCCCGTCGGCCGACCCGAACCCGACCGGCGCCACCGGCGCGCCGAAGGTGCTGGAGGGCAAGCACACGGTCGTCGCCCTGCCCGGCTGCCCCGCCAACCCGTACATCCTGCTCGGCACGGTCCTGCAGTACGCGGTGCTCGGCACGCTGCCGGCGCTCGACGACAAGAACCGGCCGCAGTTCGCCTACAAGCGGGTGATCCACGAGGACTGCCCGCGCCGCCCGCACTTCGATGCCGGCCGCTTCGCCCAGGTCTACGGCGACCAGGGCCACCGCGACGGCTACTGCCTCTACAAGCTCGGCTGCAAGGGCCCGGCGACCCACGCCAACTGCTCGCTGCTGCACTTCGGCGAGGTCAAGGGCGCCTGGCCGATCGGCATCGGGCACCCCTGCATCGGCTGCACCGAGAAGGGGATCGTCTTCAACATGCCGATCCACCAGACGGTCGAGATCGTCCGCCCGACCCCGCCCGACACCTTCCCGCCGATCCACGCGGAGCAGGGCAAGGTCGGCGCGGTGGCGGCCGGCGTCGCCGGACTGGCCGGCGGCGCGCTGCTCGGCGCGGGCTGGATGGCCTCGAAGAAGCTGGGCGAAGTCGACGAGAAGAAGCCCTCGTCGCGGGACAAGGAGGCGTGAGATGCCGGTCGACCGTCGATCCGCGCTGAAGCTGATCGCGACCGGCGGGGCCGCCGCGGCCGCGACGACGGCGCTCCCGGCCGTCGCGAGCGCCAAGAAGGAGGCCCCGCCCGGTGCGATGGGGATGCTCTACGACACCACCCTCTGCATCGGCTGCAAGACCTGCGTCGTGGCCTGCAAGACGGCCAACAACCTGCCGCCGTCCGTCGGCTTCGTGGCAGACTCCCAGCTCTACGACGCCCCGCTCGACCTGGACGCCACCACCAAGAACGTGATCAAGCTCTACAAGGACGGCCAGCGCGAGTCCTACATGAAGTCGCAGTGCATGCACTGCATCGACCCCGGCTGCGCCTCGGCCTGCATGCTGCACTCGCTGCAGAAGAACGAGACGACCGGGATCGTCGAGTACGACCCGCAGTACTGCGTGGGCTGTCGCTACTGCCAGATGGCCTGCAACTTCGGCGTCCCCAAGTACGAGTTCAACAAGCTCTCCGCCAAGATCGTCAAGTGCGAGTACTGCCGGCACCGCCAGAAGGACGCCGCGGCGCCGACCGCCGCCGGGCTCACCCACTACCCGGCCGGCCAGGGCCCCGCCTGCTGCGAGGTCTGCCCGCGCGGCGCCGTGATCTACGGGACGCGCCAGGAGCTGATCGAGATCGCGAAGCAGCGCGTCGCCGACAACCCGGGCCGCTACATCGAGGACCGGGCCTACGGCGTCGAGGACGCCGGAGGGACCCAGGTCGTCTACCTGGCCCACGTGCCGTTCGCGGCGCTCGGGCTGCCCGACGTCGGGCCGCAGAGCACGCCGCACCTGGCCAACACGGTCCAGCAGGGGATCTACCGCGGCTTCATCGCCCCGGTCGTGCTCTACGGGGCACTGGCGGTCGTGCTGTTCCGCAACCGGAGCCGCGGCAGCGCGGGCGCCGGGCACGGGGAGGCCGGACGATGAGCGGCCACGCGGAAGTCCACGCCCCCGTCGGCGGGAAGATCCTGACCCGCCCGATGCTGATCCTCCTGGCGATCGCCGCCGTCGGCGGCGCGGTCGCGCTCTGGCGCTTCCTCAACGGGATCGGCTCCGTCAGCGCCCTCAACAACGGCTACCCCTGGGGGGTCTGGATCTCGCTCGACGTCGTGGTCGGAACCGCGCTGGGCTGCGGCGGCTACGCGATCGGGCTGCTGGTCTACATCCTCAACAAGGGGAAGTACCACCCGCTGGTCCGGCCGGCCGTGCTGACCAGCCTGCTGGGTTACGGGCTCGCGGTCATCGCCGTGACGATCGACCTGGGCCGGTTCTGGGAGCTGTGGAAGGTGCCGGTCTTCTTCTGGCGCTGGTCGCACTCCCCGCAGCTCGAGGTCGCGCTCTGCGTCGCGGCCTACAACCTGGTCCTGCTGATCGAGCTCTCGCCGGCCTTCTTCGAGAAATGGCGCGCCGGGAGCAACCCCACGCTGCGCTCGCTGTCGGAGTGGGGCCTGCGCTTCGTCGACAAGTGGTCGGTCTGGATCTTCGCGCTGGGCCTGCTGCTGCCGACGATGCACCAGAGCTCGCTGGGCACGATGATGCTGCTCCCCGGGCCGCGGATGCACGCGCTGTGGTTCACGCCCTGGCTGCCGTTCCTGTTCCTGGTCAACTGCATCATGATCGGCTACGCGGTCGTCACCCTCGAGGTGCAGTTCTCCTCGGCCGCCTTCCGGCGCCCGAGCGAGACCCCGATGCTGGCCTCGCTCTCCAAGGTCACGGCGTGGGTGGCCCTCTTCTGGGTCGCCTTCCGCGTGGTCGAGGTCCTGGTCCGCGGGCAGATCGGCCTGCTCTTCACGGGCAAGGGGCTGTTCTTCCTGGCCGAGGTGCTGCTGACGCTGGCCGGCGCGCTGATCCTGTTCTCGCCGCTGCAGCGCGGCCATGCCACCGGCCAGGTGCGGGCCGCCATCCTGCTGCTGCTGGGCGGGGCGATGTTCCGCATCAACACCTACCTGATCGCCTTCAACCCGGGCGACAACTGGTCCTACTTCCCGTCGTTCACCGAACTGCTGATCACCTTTGGCATTTTCGCGGCCGAGATCGCGATCTACATCGCGATCGTCAAGATGTTCCCGATCCTGAGCGGCGCCCATCCCGCGGCGTCGAGGAGCTAGACCATGGGACAGAGGATCACCGTCGACCCGATCACTCGCATCGAGGGTCACCTGCGGATCGACGTCGAAGTGGACGGCGGGCGGATCACCAACGCCTGGTCCACCGGGACGATGTGGCGCGGCATCGAGGTCATCCTGAAGGGGCGCGACCCCCGGGACGCCTGGGTCTTCACGCAGCGCTTCTGCGGCGTGTGCACGACCGTGCACGCGATCGCCTCGGTGCGGGCCGTCGAGCACGCGCTGAAGATGGAGATCCCGCTCAACGCCCAGTACATCCGCAACCTGATCATCGCCGCCCACGCGGTGCACGACCACATCGTGCACTTCTACCAGCTCTCGGCGCTGGACTGGGTGGACGTCGTCTCGGCCCTCAAGGCCGACCCCGCCGGCGCGGCCAAGATCGCGCAGTCGCTGTCGGACTGGCCGGGCAACAGCGTCCAGGAGATGCAGGCGGTCAAGGACAAGCTGGCCAGCTTCGTGGCCGGCGGGCAGCTGGGGATCTTCACCAACGGCTACTGGGGCCACCCGGCGATGAAGCTGCCGCCGGAGGTCAACCTGCTGGCCGTCGCGCACTACCTGCAGGCGCTGGAGTACCAGCGCAAGGTCAACCAGATCGTCACGCTGCTCGGCAGCAAGACCCCGAACATCCAGAACCTCGCGGTCGGCGGCGTGGCCAACGCGATCAACCTGGACAGCTCCTCCACGCTCAACATGGAGAAGCTCTACTTCATCAAGGACACCCTCGACGAGGTCGGGGCCTTCGTAAAGAACGTCTACCTGCGCGACGTGGCCGCGATCGGCTCGATGTACCCGGCCTGGCTCGGCTACGGCTCGGGCGTGACCAACTACCTGGCCGTCCCCGACCTGCCGCTGGACGGCAAGGGGACGCAGTTCGACCTGCCCGGCGGCACGATCATGGGCGGCGACATGTCGAGCTTCAAGCCGATCACCAGCTTCGACGACCCGTACTTCCAGGAGAACGTGACCGAGTCGATCGCGCGCTCGTGGTACGACGGCGACTGGAACCGGCACCCCTGGGAAGAGGACACGGTCCCGAAGCACACCGAGTGGACCCCCGAGGCCAAGTACTCGTGGGTCAAGGCCCCGCGCTTCGGCGGCAAGCCGACGCAGGTCGGCCCCCTGGCCGCGGTGCTGGTCGGCGTCGCCGCCGGCCACGAGCCGACCAAGAAGTACCTGACCGAGGCGGTCGGCCTGGCCTCCAAGCTGGCCGGCACGCAGCTCGGCGTCCAGCACCTGCACTCGACGCTCGGCCGGCACCTCTGCCGCGCCGTCCGCTGCGCCGTGATGTTCGACACCGCGGTCCACCAGTGGGAGCTGCTGGTCGGCAACATCGCCAAGGGCGACCTGGCGATCTTCAACCCGCCGGTCTTCCCGAAGGGCGAGCAGCGCGGATTCGGCTTCCACGAGGCGCCGCGCGGCACCCTCTCGCACTGGATCGTGATCGACAACGGCAAGATCAAGAACTACCAGGCCGTGGTGCCGTCGACCTGGAACGCCGGCCCGCGCGACGAGAAGGACCAGCGCGGCCCGTACGAGGCGTCCCTGATCGGCAACCCGATCGCGGACCCCAAGCTGCCGCTCGAAGTGCTGCGCACGATCCACTCCTTCGATCCCTGCCTCGCCTGCGCGGTCCACACGATCGACGTGGAGGGGAACGAGATCGGCCGGATCAAGGTCCTGTGACGGTCGCCGTCGTCGGTCTCGGGAACGTCCTGGAGGGCGACGACGCGTTCGGCCCGTGGGTCATCCAGTGGTTGATGGCCCACTGGGAGTTCGGGGAGGGGGTGTCGGTCGAGGACCTCGGCACCCCCGGCCTCGACCTTCACCCCTTCCTGGTCGGCCACGAGGTCCTGATCGTCGTCGACACCGTGCGGTCGCAGGGCGCCCCCGGCGAACTGCGGCTCTACCGCAAGGCGGAGATCCTGAAGCACGCGCCGCAACCGCGGCTCTCGCCCCACGACCCCGGCCTCAAGGAGTCGCTGATGGCGCTCGAGTTCCGCGGCGACCCGCCGCGCGAGGTCCTGCTGGTCGGCGCGATCCCGGGGACGGTCGACCACCTGATCGGGATGACGGAGCCGCTGCGGGCCGCCGTGCCGCTCGCGGCGGCCGAGGTCGTGAAGGAGCTGGAGCGGCTCGGATACCCCCCGTCCCGGCGCGAGCCGCCCGGCGAGCCCGACATCTGGTGGGAGCGGCGGTGAACTGGCCGCGGGCCGAGCGGACGCTGGTCGTCCTGATCGCCCTGCACAGCGTCGCGGTCGGGCTGGGCCTGACGCTGCTGGCCGAGTGGGGGGCCCGCTTCGGCGGCTTCGGCGAGGTCCAGCCGACCTTCTTCGCGCGCCAGGCCGGGGTGTTCCACTTCGTCGTCGCCTTCGGCTACCTGTACGAGTACTTCCGGTATCGCTCGATCGGGCTGCTGTTGTTCGCGAAGAGCGTCGCGGTCGTGTTCCTCACGCTCGCCTTCGTGCTCGGCCAGCGGGCCTGGCTGGTCCCGGTCTCCGCGCTGGGGGACGCGGCGATGGGACTCCTCGCCTGGCAGGTCCACCGGAGGGCGCAGGACCGCGCGACCGCCCCTTAACGCCGGCGCACGGCGGCGATAGAATCGCCGCGGCCCTCCCCTCCCGGCCCCGGGGGTACCCCATGCGCAGCGCGCTCCCGTCCCAGCGCTCCATCCTGGCCCTTCTTCCGCTCGTCCTCGCCGCCCTCGCCGTCCACGCCGCGGCCGCGTTCCCCGCGCGCGCCGAGGCTGCGCCGGTGGTCGACTCCTTCCGCCAGCTCGCGCTGGCGGAGAAGGGCTTCCCGGTCGCGGCCCGCACGGTCAAGTTCCAGCGTCTCGAGCTGGAGCTGGCGAGCGGGGTGGTCACCCCGATCGTCGGTCCGTCCGGCGACCGGCTCGGGCTGCTCTTCGAAGGCGACGGGAAGATGCTGCTGCGCGTCACCGACCCGCGCGCGGCGCGGACCTTCGCGGAGAACGCGCGCCTGGCCGACACCGGGATCGCGGTCGGCCCGGACAACCTGCGCGACGACTTCAAGCGGATGCTGCTGCTCTCGGGGCGCCCCGTGCTGGACGAGCTGATCGGCGGGGACGGGACGGTCGCCACCACGGCGGACTCGCGCGAGACCCTGAAGAAACTGCTCGCGGCCACCGACCGCTCGGAGACCGGCTTCGACCACCTCGCCACCGAGGCCCGTTTCAACGAGGTGGACGGCCAGTTCGTCTACGCCGAGTTCGACGGGGGCAAGGTGCGGCTCGGCTACGCGTACGACCGCGTCCGAGGGGACACCGAGTGGCTCTTTTCCTTCGTCCAGTACCCCGGCGTCGACATCCGCTACCGGCGGCCGATCGTGATCCAGGACCTGGAGTCGAAGGCGCTGGTCCCGTTCACGCTCGACAAGGCGAGCTTCCGGATCGACACGCCGGACAACCGCAAGGGGACGATCGTCAGCCGCCTCGAGCTGGAAGTGGAGCGGGACGGGATCCGGGTCCTTCCCTTCGGGCTGATCAACAACCGCGACCCCAAGCACGAGGCCTGGAACGCGACCGGAAATCCGCTGACGGTCGTGAAAGTCACCGACGGTGAGGGGCGCGCGCTCGGGTTCTCGCACCGCTACCACGAGCTGCTGGTCGACCTCGGCGCGCCGGCCAAGCGCGGGACGCGCGTCACGCTCACCGTCGAGGCCGCGGCCGAGGTCTTCACCGGTCCCGGGGGCTACCGCGACGACAACTACATCGACCTCTACTCGATCGACTGGTATCCCACCCCGCTGTCGATCGCCGCGCGCCGCTTCACCTTCGACATCAGCGTGCGGACGAAGAAGCCGTTCCGTCCCGTGACTTCGGGCGACACCGTCTCGCTCGAGACCGAGGGGGACCACTTCCTGCTCAAGGCGAAGTCCGACGTCCCGGTCTGGGACCTCGCCGTGTTCGCGGGGAAGTACAAGACGAAGGAGGTCGAGGTCGGGGGCCGGAAGGTCTACGCCCACGCTTATGCGATGGGGCGAGACGACGACCTCGAGCAGCTCGCCGGCGTCACCGCCATGTTCCTCGAAATATACGAGAAGATGTTCGGGCCCTACCCGCACAAGGAACTGGAACTGGTCGAGGTCCCCACGTTCTCGTTCTACGGGATCAGCCCCTCCGGCGTCGTGATCCTGACCACTCGGACGTTCCAGCCGAAGGACGACCTGATGCGGGAGTGGCTGGGGAACGAGGGGGTCAACCACCTCATCGCACACGAGGTGGCGCACCAGTGGTTCGCGCACAAGGCGTGGCCGCAGTACCCATCCGAGGACAACTGGCTGACGGAGTCGCTCTCGGAGTACGCCTCCGGCCTGGCGACGGGCGTCGCGGTTCAGGCCAAGGGGACCAACACCGCCCGGGTGCTCGACTTCAAGCAGATGCTCGGCCAGTGGCGCACCTACTCCGCGATGGCCGACAAGACGACCTCGATCGCCGGGGCCAACATGATCGGCGGCGACCTCGGTTCGACCTACCGCTTCTACCTGCTCTACTGCCGCGGGCCCCTCGTGCTGCACCAACTGCGCACGCTGATCGGCGAGGAGCGCTACCTGGCGATCATGCGCAAGTTCCTCGATGGCGCGAAGTTCGGCCCGGTCACGACCGACGACCTGGCCAAGGCGGCATCCGAGGTCCTCGGCCAGGACATGAACTGGTACTTCGACCAGTGGATCGAGGAGCCCGGGACGCCCGAAATCAAGGTCGACACCAAGGTCGGACCGGCGGCGGCGGGCGGCTCGCAGCTCCAGGTGCGCCTGACCCAGCAGGCCGGGCCAGGGTTCAAGAAGATCCACGTCCCGCTGATCCTGGACTACCCGGGCGGAAAGAAGGGGGTCAAGCTGGCGTTCCAGGAGAAGCCGGTGCAGGACTTCACCTTCCCGCTGGAGGCGCAGCCCGACAAGGTGACGGTGGACCCGGGGAAGAACACGCTGGCCAACTACGACTAGCTCGGAGGGGGCACGGGGAGCCCGGGGCCGCGGCCTAGGGCTCCCAGCGGACGTCCATCTCCTCGCGGTCCCCGAGCGCCTTGCGCAGCATCGCGACCAGCGCCGCGTCGCCGCCCTCTTCCTCGAGGAACTCGATCACCGGGCCGTCCATGTAGTAGTCCCGGTCCGCGTCCGTCTCCTCGACCAGGCACTCGTTCAGGAACTCGAGCTGCTCCGCGGTGATCTCGCCGACCAGGTTCCCGGAGATCTTGTCGTAGAGCTTGGGCATGGGCCGTCCTCCGCGGCGCGTGGCGCAGGGCTCACTGTACCGTGAAACCGCCCGACAGGGTGACGGTGCCCGTCGGGGCCTCGATCACCACGTCGTAGGACCCCGGGTCGAGCTTCGGGATCTTGACCTCGATGGCCGAGTCGCCCGTGGTCGGCCCCATCAGCCAGGTCGGGACCTTGGCCTTCTTGCCGCCGACCGTGACGGTCCCCTTCTTCGTGCCCCAGTAGGTCCCGGAGATCCGGACCTTCGTTCCCTTCTTCCCGACCGCCGGGATCACCGAGCGCACGACCGGGGGCTTGGCTTCG
The DNA here is from genome assembly GCA_964476985.1 of uncultured Acidobacteriota bacterium. Lineage (GTDB taxonomy): Bacteria > Acidobacteriota > Polarisedimenticolia > J045 > J045 > JALOKP01. Next base: position 22,749 of record CAYZDB010000004.1, read on the forward strand.
AAGGCGGAGGCGTAGGTTCGCGCCTCGGCGCTCCCGCCGGGGATGACGACGACGTCGTAGATCCCCGGGGGCAGGACTTCCTTGATCGTGCAGCTGACCTGCGTGTCGTTCCAGTTCTTGACCTTGCAGGGGGTGCCACCGACCTCGACGGTTCCCTTTCCGGAGCCGAACCCCTCGTCGATGATGACCAGGTCGGTCCCCTCGGTGCCGGCCTCGGGGCTGACCACGAGCTTGCGGGCGACCAGGCGCGCCTGCCCGCCGACGGCGTCGTCCGTCCAGAGGTAGTCGCCCAGCTGGTCGAACAGCTTGCGGTAACGGCCGCCCGGCGGGATCTCCCCGGAGTCCCAGCCGCCGGTTCCCAGCGCGGGGTCGGTCAGGGAGTAGACCCGGTGCGGCTGATCGTCGGCGTTGACCCACTCGACGACGTCGTCCTCCGAGATGTTGAGACGCCCGCTCACCGGCTGGTCGTTCAGCACGATCCGGCGCGTGACCGGCTCGTCGACCGACAACGGCACGTTCGGGTCGAGCACGCCGTCGACGACGACGCGGGAGGGCGTGCCGTAGCCTTCGAACACCTCGGAGGGATCGGCGGCGACCCAGCGATAACGCCCGGGGGGCGGGTAGAACGGCGCGTGGCCGTCGGGCCCGGTCTCCTGCGGGTTCGGCTCCGCGCCGAACAGCTCGGCCGGCCAGGGCAGCCAGGCGAGCGCCGGAACGCCGCCCAGCCCCGTGGCCGGACGCCCGTTCCAGAGCGAGCTGAGGATCCCGGCGACGGGGTCGTCGATCCCCTTCCCCTCGGCGGCGTCGTAGACGCGCCCCGCCGCGACCAGCATGCCCGCGGCGTCGCCGGTCGCGACCAGCGTCGTGACGGGGTCGGACGGGGAGCAGCGATAGGCCAGGGTGACCGGCACACGCGACCCGGGCGCGGTTCCGAACGGGATCTCGAACGCGCCCTCGAACCGTCCGCTCGCCGGGTCGAATTCCAGCGCTTCCGCGGCCCCCGACCCGAGCGCCAGCGACCAGGACTGCGAGCCCGGCCCGCCCGGGCAGCACGACGCGACGCCCAGCGTGTAGGAACTGCCGGGCGCCAGGCGCAGGCCGCGCCAGCCGTCCTGGAGGCTCGCCTGCCCCTGGCCGTCGTTGAGCCGCTGCACGCGCCCCTCGTCGTCGGTCAGGACGATCGCCACCGGGTCGGCCGCGAGCGTCGGATCGACGCTCAGCCGGAACTCCTGGGCCGGGCTGGCGAGCCCACCGTACTCCGCGGTCAGCGAAACGGCGTGGTCGCCGGCCGACAGCCCGTCCAGGCCGATCGCGAAGCTGCGGTCGGCGCCGATCGGCGCGCTCCCCGCGGCGCTGCCGTCGAGCGTCAGCGCCACCGTCACGCCGGGCTGCGCGATGCCGGAGACGGCGTGACCGGTGCGGCAGGTCTGACCGCCCAGCGCCGGGACGGCGACGAGCGGCGCGAGCAGCGGCACGGCGTGCCGCACCTCGACCGCGTTGTCGGCGGTGTCGTTCTCCGTGTTGTCGTTGGTCAGCTCGGCCAGCATCCGCAGCTCGGTCAGGGGCGGCTCGGAGCCGGGCGCCCGCACGGTCAGCCAGGCCCGTCCCTCGCTGAGGCGCGAGAGGCTGCCGATGCCGAAGGTCATCCGCTTCGGTTCGCGCATCCCCGACAGCGGCAGCCAGGAGCTGGCGTCGACCGTCTCCGCGGGCGCGGGAACGTCGCAGTACATCGAGACGTTGGACGCCGTCAGCCGCCCGGCGTTGCGGTAGTAGTACGCGTAGCGGAAGTACCAGTCGTCGGCGACCGGGTCGTACCACTGGGACTCGAGCCGGGCCGAGAGCTCGACGTCCGACTCGCTCGCGTCGCCGGAGATGTCGACCGGCGCCGGAGGCGCGGGCGTGCCGCCGTTCCAGGCGGCCACGAGGTCGGCCTGGAACTGGACGAAGGGCACGAACACCGCCTCCCCCGAGACCGCGACCAGCGCGTCGCGGGGCGCCGAGTCCGGCGCCGATTCGACCGTCTCGCGGCTCCACGAGTGCGCGTCGACGGAACTGGCGAGCTTCACGCTCCGGCCGTCGTTTCCAAGGTAGGCGAGGTGCAGGGTGCCGGTGTCGTCCAGGGCCAGCGCGGCCCCTGCCCCGTCGGCCAGCTTCTGCACCTGCCAGGACGCGCCGCCGTCGGTGGAACGGGCGACGCGCACGCCGGTCGGGGTGCTGAAGGCGGCGACCGTCAGTCCCGGCTCCAGCACCAGCGCCTGGTGCGACGCGGCCGGGCCGTCGTCCGTCGCGACGACGGTCGCGGTCCAGTTCGCGCCCGCGTCGGCGCTCCGGGAATAGACCGGGCCGGTGCCGTCGGGGAGCGGGTAGAGCGCGTGCAGCGCGCCGGAGGTGTCGATCGTCAGCGAGAGCAGCCCGGCCCCGGCGGGAGCCACGGGCACGGCGGTTCCCCAGTTCGAGCCGTCGTTGGTCGAGCGGATCAGCCAGAGCGCGCCGTCCTTGCGGTAGAGCACGGCCACCGTGTCGGCCTGCGCCGCGACCGCGATGCCGGTCTCCCCCGCGCCGGCGGCGGTGTCGAGCGTGGCGCGGGTCCAGGTCGTCGCGCCCCCCACGGCGCGCGCGTAGACCAGTCCGTCGCCGGCATAGGCCACGTGCGTCAGCGTCCGGTTGGACGCATCGAAGGAGAGATCGAACGAAGCGGTGGCGGCCGCCCCTTCGGACACGTCGCTCACGGTCCAGGAACCGCCGGCGTCGCCGGTGACCGCCAGGCCCACGGGGCCGTTCTCGGCGGGCTGGAACAACAGGTGCAGGGCGCCGTCGCGCGTGCGCGACTCGAGCAGCGCGCGCGTCGGCGCCGGGACCGGGAGCTGGGCCCAGGTCTGGGCGGCGCGGGCGGCGGGCAGCGCGGCGAGTGCGAGGCCGAGCAGGACGGTCGCCGCCGGGGCGCGACGGGGGACGCGGCAGGTCATTCCGGAGGCTCCTTGGGTTCGACGATTCTAGAGGCCGCGTTCCCTCCGCGCCGCCCCCGTTCGGGGGGTTCCCCGACCGCGGTCAGGGACGGTGCCGCAGGGGGGTGCCTCGCCGTATCGTTCCGGCGATGAGTTCGCGCCGCGCACGCCTGTCCCGGCTCGCCGCGCTGGCCGCCGGCACCGCCGTCGCGACCGCGAGCGCCGCCGCCGGGCCGGCCGCGGCGCAGGAGATCCTGCTGGCCAACGACGCGATCGCGGTCCGGCTGGACGGCGCGAGCGGCGCGGTCCGCCAGCTCACGGACCGGCGCCACGGGATCGACCTGGTCGCGACTCCCGGCCTGGCCCCGCCCTGGCGCCTCGCGAGCGCCGCCGGCACGACCGCCGGCTCCGGGCCGGTCACCGTCACTCCGGACGAGGGGTTCGACGGGACGGCGGTCGACCTGGCCTGGCCCGACGGGCCGGCCGGGCTCGCCGTCCGGGCGCGGATCGAGGTCGCGGCGGGCGACGCGCCGGCGCGCTTCGTCGCGCGCGTGGAGAGCGCGGGCGGCCCGCGGATCGACTGGCTGGAGTACCCCGTCGCGGGCGGCATCGGCCGGCTGGGCCCCGACCCGGCGCGCAGCGAGCTGGCGCTCCCCTTCGCGACCGGCTACCGGATCGTCGACCCGCTGGCCCGGCTCGGGGCCGGCGAACGCCTCGGCTTCTACCCGGACGCGTACGGCGGGGCCGCGCTCCAGCAGCTGTCGTATCTCGAGCGCGAGACCGGCGGCTTCCACCTCCAGGTGGAGGACCCGACCGGCGAGGCGAAGCAGCTCGACCTCTGGAAGAACGGGGAGACCGGACTGCTCGAGCTGACCGTGCGCCGCTACAACCCGGACGCGCGCGACGGCGCCGGGCTGGCGCCGGCGGGGGCCGTCGTGCTGTTCGCCAGCCGGTCCGGGACCTGGGAGGAAGGGGCGGACCTCTACCGGTCCTGGGCGATCGAGCAGCCCTGGGCCGCGCGGGGCCCGCGGCGCGACTGGCCGGAGGCCGGGCGGGCGGACTGGCTGTTCGCGCAGGCCGGCGCCGCGACCTTCGGGATCAGCGTGCGGCGCGACATGACCGCCTGGTACCGCGGCCTCCAGGACTTCCTGCGCGTGCCGCTGCTGCACGTCTCCGGCTTCTGGTGGCCGGGCGGGACGCTGGCCTCCGAGTGGTACGGCGGCTACAACGACTGGAGCGACAGCCGGGTCGACCCGGCCAACCTGCAGGCGATCCGCGAGCAGGGGGACCGCGTCGCGCTGTTCCTGTTCCCGCAGCACTTCGCGCGCGGCGCCAACGAGTACGCGCACCCCGCGCCCGATCCGGCCTCCGATCCCGTGGCGCCCTGGTCTCCCTTCGCCATGGAGCCCGATCCCGAGAGCGGCGACTGGTCCTTCATCTGCCCGGCGACGGCCGCGTGGCAGGCCTTCTACGGCTGGCGCGCGGTCCGGCTGATGGAGCTCTACGGGGCCGACGCCGAGTACCTCGACATCGGCCCGGGGCTCGGGCGGGTGCGCTGCACCGACGCGGGGCACGGCCATCCGCCGGGCTGGGGCGTGCCGCTGGTCGAGGGGGCGAAGGCGATGCTCGACGCCCGGCGCGGCGAGGTGCACCAGCGCAAGGGGGCGTTCGTCCCGCGCGGCACCGAGCTGATCTCCGAGCTCTACCTCGACCGCTTCGACTTCTACCAGGCGCGCGCGCAGGCCGGTCCGTTGACGATGCTCGAGGGGGACCGGCTGCGCGAGGCGGTCAAGGCCGGCTGGGCCGAGAAGATCCCGCTCCTCGACTTCGTCTACCACGACTACGGCCCGGTGCGGCTCGACGGAAACCTCAAGCTGGCGTCGGAGCTGGGCGGGACCTTCTTCTGGGTCGCGGCCCGGGTCGCGCTCGACGGCGGGCTGCCCGAGCTGAACTACGAGCTGTCGGCGCTCGAACGGCTGCCGGGGATGAGCGGCCGGACCTGGTTCGAGACCTACCGCAACAGCTACGACTGCGCCGACACGACGCCGTACGCGGCGGAACCCGGGCGCGCCGCCTTCCTGCGCGAGCTGGCCGACCTGCGCACGCGGCGCGGGCCCGAGTTCCTGGCCTGGGGCCGGATGCGGCGCGCGCCGGCGTTCTCCCCCGCGCCCCCTTCCGTGACGATGAACTACCGGCTCTACAACACCTTCAACCGCGCCTTCACCTGCGACCTGGGGGTCGAGACGGGGCCCGAGTTCTTCCAGACCGGCAGCTTCACCGTGCCCAGCGTCGTGGGCTCGGCCTTCAGCGCTCCGGCGCCGCCGCCGCCGGGCGACCCGCCGCGACGGCCGGTCGAGTCGGTCGGGCTGGCGCTGGCGGAGGTGAGCGGGATGGCGCGGACCGCGGGCCTGGTGCTCGACCCCGCGCGCCAGGGGGTGCCGATGCTCAACTTCCGCGCCACGCTGCGCCGCCGGACCGGCGACGCCGACCTCGGCGTGAAGCAGGCGGGCGCGGTCGAGAGCGTGGCCCTCGGCGGGCGCGAGGCGGTGCTGCTGCGGCTCGATCCCGCGGCGTGCGCGGGGGAGACCTGCCGCTACCGGGTCTACCGCGCCGCGGCGCCGCTGGCGCTGCGCGAGGAATCCGCGCTCCTGGCCGAAGCGTCGGGGCACGCCTTCGCCGACGGCGAGGCCGCCGTGGACGGACGGACCTGGTTCTACCTCGTCGACGACGGCGGCGGCTGGCCGGGCGACTCGCTGCGCGTCGCGCGCGGCGCGGCGATCGAACTCAGCTGGTAGGGGCCGCCCTCCGTGGCGGCCCGAATCGTGCGATGCGCGATCGGCG
>CAYZDB010000004.1:28544-29319 GCA_964476985.1 uncultured Acidobacteriota bacterium
CCCCTGGCCGACGCCGGGGCGGCCGGGTCAGGGCTCCTCTTCGAGCCGCGCCCGCACGCGGTCCGGGTCGATCTGGCCCGGGTCCCACTGGACGCGCCCTTCCATCCCGCCCGCGACGGTCAGGATCTCGCCCGAGACGTGCCGCGCGAGCGCGGGCGAGGACAGGAACACGACCGCCCGCGCGATGTCCTCCGGCCGGGCCAGCTGGCGCACCGGGGTCGTCCGCAGCACGCGCTCGATCGTTCCCGGCTCCGCCAGCGCGGGCTCCGCCATCGGCGTCACCGTCCAGCCCGGCTCGACCATGTTCACGCGGCCGTACGGGTCGAGCAGGACGATCTCGTTCTTGAGCGAGAGGACCGCGCCGCGCAGGGCGGCCTTGGTGACCGAGTAGTCGACGTGGAAGCGCTCGCCGAAGCGCCCGGCGGTCGAGCCGATGAAGGTCACCGACGCCCCCTGCCCGCCGGGGCCCGGACCCGTCCTCCGCAGCGCGCCGAAGAAGGCGCGCACGGTCCAGAGCGCGCCGAGCAGGTTGATCTCGACCGTCGAGCGCAGCCGCGCCTCGGGCAGCTCGTCGAGCCGCAGGTCGTCGGGCGGCCAGACCCCCGCGTTGACGATGCAGGCGTCGAGCCGGCCGAAGCGCTCGAGGCCCGCCGCAACGGCCTGCTCGAGCTCCGCCGGCCGCGTGACGTCGGCGCGCGCCGCGAGCGCGCGGCCGGCCCAGGGCTGCCCGGCGAGCCAGCCGCGCAGCGCCGCGTCGCCGGCGTTCGCGAGCAGC
>CAYZDB010000005.1:0-27781 GCA_964476985.1 uncultured Acidobacteriota bacterium
CATCTGCTGACGCCGACCTACGCGCTGTTTCCGGAGATCGCGAAGCGCTTCACCTCGCGGCCGGACCAGGAGAGTGCGACGGTCGAGGATCTGACGCGGCGCGGGGTCGCGGTCGGAGCGCCGAACTACATGTCGCCGGAGCGGCTTCGACTGGAGCGGCTGGGCCCGCGCAGCGACCTGTTCTCGCTCTGCATCCTGCTCAACGAGAGCCTGACCGGCGTGCACCCATTTCGCTGGGCGACGCCGGTCGACATACACGCCGCGATCCGAGCCGGAGGAACGGGTGGCGGAAGTGATCGACCACGCGGAATGGCAGGCCCGCGAGTTGGAAGTCCGACCCCGCGGGGCGCGTGGGGCTCAAGCCGCGCCTCGCCCGAACCACCACCGGCTCACCCGCGCCGCCCGTCCCGTGGACGCCGCCAGACCGTGGAGAACGCTCCGCGTTCCCCGCCAGCCTTGGACGCACTACGCGCACCCACATCGCCCACCGGCCCTACCGCTCCCCATAGACGAAAGGAGAACACCCGAGACAAGGTCACCCCGTCACGCGCTGAGGACCCAAGGGGGAATCCCCGTGAGAAACCAGGGTCAATAGACCGTGAGAGCCGACAGGAGGAAACGCCATGAGAAGAATCACAGTTCTGGCTGCAATCGCGGCGTTCATCTTCGGTATTCCACTCCCTACTTACTCCGTGATCAAGACGACGATCAGGATTACGAGAGGTCGCCCGGGGGTCCTCACGTCCTGGATCGTGGAGTCATCGGGGACAACAACAGCACTTTCCGCGTCGAGCCCGATTCCTGCGACCCTCTGCAGAAGATGAACGGTACCGTTGCGTCGCTCACGGAGTACGGTTGTGACGGCGAGGAAACGGAGCTGGTCGAGCCGCTCTACACCGTCATCAATGAGATGGGCGAGCCGGTGGGAGTGAACATCACCGGCCTAGTCGGCCACAAGCCGGGCTGGGATGCGGCCCACTGCAACAGCACCGGCTGTTTCCTACCGGAGTACTTCTTCGACGAGGTCGAGCGGGATCCGCGCACCTGCCCCGAAGACGGCTCCGAGCGGTCATGGGTCATGGTTCTGGATTGACATTGGGTCACGGGCACCCGTTCTGCGAGCGGTCCCGTTCCGCCCCGCTCGACGCGAACCCGGCCGGGCTCTCGACGCCATCGGCCCGGCCGGTGACGACGAGATAGCTGAAGATCGCGGGCACTTCCGCCGCGGGGACGGTGGTCTTCAGCCGCCCCGGCCCCGCGGCGGTCGTCGCCACGGCGCAGCGCGCGCGGTTGCCGTGGTCGTAGCGGCCCTGCGCGTTCAGCAGCGCGGCGTCGCCGAAGTAGACGTTGTAGAGCTCCGAGCCCGCCAGCTGGTCGAAGGCGACCTCCAGCCCGCCGTCCGGGAGGCGCGTCACCGTCACGCCGGTCACCTCGCCTGGCCGCGGCTTGACCGTCCCGTAGACGTCCAGCCACGCGGCGTCGACGACGACCCGGTAGTCGTCGCCCGGCGTGCCGGCCAGCGGTGCCGAGGCGACGCGCAGCGTCGTCGTGCCCAGTTCCGCGGTGGTGAGCGCCGGCCAGTCGTACCCCTTCCCGGACGGCGACGGCACCGGGTTCTTCATCAGCGTCGCGCTCACGTCGCGGAAGCTCGCCACGTTGGGCCGCACCAGCAGCTTCGCGTTGGGGTAGTCCGGGCCCTCGGCCGGGGCGTTCGGCCCGCCGCCGCCGACGAGCGGCGTGAAGAAGATCCAGCTCGTCGCGCTGTAGGGGTGGCCGGCCGGCGGCCGGAACTGGTCGTTGACCGAGGCCTCGATCCGGTAGAGGTCGTCGGTCACGCTGCCGGTCGTGCGGTAGCGCACGCCGGCCAGCACCTTCACCGGCACGACCTCGTCGTACCAGGTGGGGAAGCCCGAGAGCCGGAACTCCTCGCTGCCCGTCCCCAGCCGGATGGACGCTCCCGCGCCGCCGTCGGCCTCGCTGAAGGCCGCCGCGGGATCGGTGGCCTGCGCGCCGCCCCGCGCCTCCCAGGCCGTCGGGTAGAGCCGCAGCACGCGCTGCAGGTAGCCGTGGTCGAGGCCGGTCAGGCTGGTCGCCGCGTTGCCGTCCTTCGGCCCCAGGTTCGCGCCGCCGATCGACTCCCAGACCTTCTCGCGGATGATCGCGTAGCCGGTCGCGGTGGGGTGGATGTCGTCGCCGAGGAAGTGGCAGATCTGGCCCTGGAAGCCGGTGCAGCCGTTCTGCAGGTCCTCGTGAGCGAACTCCAGGAACACCTCCGCGTTGGTCACGCGCCGCGCCTGGCCCCAGGCGACCTCGCGCAGCACGCGGTTGACCAGCGGGACCCACTCGCGGTGGAACGCCGTGCTGTTGCCGGTCGCGCAGGCGTCGGCGAGGTTGTCGTACAGCGTGTTCAGCTCGATCGTCGCCCCGGGGATCCCCGCCACCAGGGAGGACAGGATCTCCTGCAGGTTCTGGCGCGAATCGGTGATCTCCGCCGCCGCCCGGTTGATCTGGTCCTGGGTCGGGGGGGTGCCGGGCGGTTCGGCGTTGAGCAGGTCGTTGCCGATGATCGAGATCGTCACGAACTGGCTCTGCGCGTCGATCACCCGGAAGACACTGTTGAGGTCGGCGTCGTCGACCAGCAGGTCGTCGGTGTGCTCCCCCTTCACGGCGGCCTCGTCGAGCGCCACGGTCGCGGAGGGGGCGACGCACTTCAGCCGGTCGCGCACCGCCCGGCTGTACCAGAAGGTCGAGGTGTCGAAGCACGAGTTCCAGTTCCAGCCGATCGAGTCGCCCATCGACGTGTAGCGCAGGTTCCCGGCGAGCAGCGTCTCGAGCAGCGCCATCCCGGCGCCGACGCGGCGCACCCCCGCGGGGCGGTTGTAGCCGGAGGTCCCCTGCGCGAACTCGTCGGTGCGCGCGAGCGTCCGGCGCCACCCGGCGGGATCCTCGAGGTCGACGACGTAGCAGCCGTTGCCGGGGGAGAAGGAGAAGGTGCCGCTGGCTCCGGTGGCCGCGCTCTGGTCGAACGCCCCCCCGGCGTCGCGCTGCCCCGCGACCCGGACCGGGACGCCGGCGATCGCCTCCTCGCCGGCGTCGCGCACGCCGTTGGCGTTGCGGTCGTGGAAGGCGCTGCCGGAGACGGTCTGCGCCGCCGCCGGGAGCGCTGCCGCGAGCAGCAGCGCGAGGATCGCCCCGCCGCGGTTCACGGCCCGTCCTCCCGCACGAACACGCGGCGCCAGGTGAACGACCCCTTGCGCTCGCCCATCCGTTCGAATTCGACGGTCATCGTCGCGGCGAGCTTCCCGTCGGGCCCGGCGCGCAGGGTCTCGGTGACGAACAGCCAGGTGTCGTCCCCGGGTGGCGGGGTCACGCGGAAGGTCGCGCGGACCCCGAGGCCGTCGGCGTCGGGCGTGACGGTCACGTCCTGGAGCGGGCGCGGGCCGTCGGGACCGAAGTAGGCCGGCCACGCCGCGCTCCGCCCGGAGAGCGCCGCGGTCCCGGCGATCCGCCCGCCATCGAGCCGCAGCGACAACCGGTACGGCTCGCCCGTCTCGACGAAGTTGTACTGGCCGGTGCCGTAGTACTGCTCGACGAGGCGCCAGTCGCCTGCCAGGGAGGGGGTCTCCTGGCCCGGAGCGAGTGTCACCCCGGCCAGGGCGGCCAGCACGATCGCGGCGGTGAGAAGAGGGATCGAGGACGCGCGCATGGCCGGGGACCTCCGCTCCGGCCCCATAGATACCGCGACACGCCGCGGCCGTCCCGGTCTTTCGGCTAGCGCGGGACCCAGACCCCGTTTCTCGGAACGACTTCCTGTTCGTCCAGGAAGACCCGCCGCCCGCAGCCGCCCGGCCGGAAGTCGGCGACGATGTCGACGTGCTGGGCCGAGCGGTTCAGCGCGCCGCTGGCCTCCAGCTCGGCGATCCGCCTCTTCCCCTCCTCCGACCCGGGCGCCTCCACGTAGCAGGTCTCGTAGCTCGAACCGATCGCGACGTGCAGCGTCCCGCCGACCTTCTCGACCAGCAGCGGGTGCTTCAGCACGCGCTCGAGGCCGGGGTTCATCCCCAGCGCGACCTCGCCCAGCCGGTGCGAGCCGGCGTCGGTCTCGACGATCGCGGCCAGCTGCTCGCCCCCGTCCTGCGCCGAGTACTCGACGATCCGCCCCCCGTCGAACCGCAGGTGGATCCCGCGGATGTCGCGCCCGCCGTAGTGGACCGGCAGGTCGAGGAAGATCTCGCCCTCCACCGTGTTGGCGTCGGGGCTGGTAAAGACCTCGCCGTCGGGGAAGTTGCGCAGCCCGTAGGAAAGCGCGGGGCGGCTGGGCGCGAGGCTCATCCGCAGCGTCAGCTCCCGCCCGTTGCGCGGGTCGACGGTCTCGATCCGGATCGACTGTGCGCGCTCGAACAGCGGCGCCAGCGCTTCTTCGGCGTCCTTCAACGGACGCGGATCGACGGTCGAGGCCCCGACCAGGAAGCGCGTGTACTCCTGGAACTCCAGCCCCTCCATCGCCGCGAAGCCGGGAGTGGGATAGAGCGTGATCACCCAGGGCTTGGCGAGCCGGAGGTCGGTGTACGGCTTGTCGGCGGCGACGATCGACTGGAACTGCGGGGCGGTGAGGCCGGCGTAACGCGCCGGGTCCTCGGCCCCCAGCACCTCGACGTACTTGTCCATCGCCTCGTAGCGCGCGCGAAGCCAGGCCGGCACCGCGCCCAGCTGCTCGGCCGCGCCGTGACGCCCCATCGCGGACGACCAGGCACGCCCGCGCTCGTTGTTGGGCGGGACCAGCAGCACGTCGGGCAGGCCGCCGGCCTGGATCACGCGGCGCTCGAGGACTTCCATCAGCGGCCAGCCGATCCGCTCGCCCTTGATCATCACGCGCTCGCCGGGCTGGATCCCGCCCAGCGAGTGGTCGAGCAGGATGGAGGCCCAGGTCTCGAGGTCCTGCGGGTCGATCGACGGTTCGCGCATGGCTCGGAAGTCTCCCGGGGACGGGCGCCCCGCGAGAGGATAGCAGGGCCGCCCCGCCATCCTCAGCGCAGCGGCCCCTCCTGCCCGCAGGCGTCGACCGCCGTCACCAGGTAGGCGGTGAAGGCGCCGACGCCCGCGCCCCCCGCGTGGCGGTAGCTCTTCGTGGTCGTCGTCCCCAGCAGCGTCCCGCCGGAGAAGTTCGGCTGGGCCGCGCTGTAGGCCTTGAAGCGTCCGGCGCTCACCGGGTCCCCCGTCCAGTCCAGCACGACGTCGGCCCCCTCGCGCTGCGCGAGGATCCGCCCGACCGACGGCGGGGCCGGGCAGCCGTCGCAGCCGCCGGTCGTGTCGACCAGCTCGAAGTCGTCGACGACGGCCTCGACCAGCGAGCCGTCGGCCAGGTCGGCAGCGACGAAGCGCACGCGCATGGTGGCGGTCGGTGCGATCCCGCCGAGCGGGAACTCGACCGTCGTGAAGACCAGCCCCGCATCGGAGACCGAGGTGTTCTCGACCGGCGTCCAGGTCGCGCCGTCGTCGGTCGAGAGATCGACCTTCCAGGCGTCCGTCCCCGGCGTGGCCCCGGTGTTGTTCGAGTAGTAGCGCTTGTAGCGGATCGCGGGTGACGCGGCGCCGACCAGGCTGAACCGGGCCGAGAGCAGCGTCGTGGTCCCGCCGTCGATGTCGTTGTCGCCGAGGCTGGCGTTGTTGAGGCCGGTCGCCCAGCAGGCGCTGCCCGAGGGGCAGGTCCCGGGCTGGGCGTCGGTCTGGGTCGGGTCTCCCAGCTCCCAGAGCCCGCTGGTCGCGTCGTTCAGCCCCGAGCGGGCCCAGCTGGCGGCACCCGACTCGAAGGTCTCGGACGAGAGCAGCTCGGGGAGGACCGTCGCCGCGGCCGAGCGGCGCTTGACGTTGCCGTCGGCGTTCCCCGCCCGGTCGGTGGCGCGTACGGCGTAGTAGTAGGTCGTCGTCGGCGCGAGGCCGGCGTCGACCAGCGAGGTCGCGGTGGTGCGGCCGACCAGCGTGGCGGGAGAGGGCGTGAAGCCCGGCGTCGTCGAGCGGTGGACCTCGTAGACGACCGGCCCGGAGCAGGTCTCCTGGGCGGCGCTCCACGCCAGCTGCGTCTCGCCGCAGGCCGCGCCGGCGACGACGGAGTCGACCCCGGAGAAGGCCGGCGGCTTCGTGTCGGGCGACGCCGGCGCGGTGACGCTGCGCCGGACCAGGTTGCCGTCCTCGCCGGAGCGCGAGTCGACGGCGCGCACCACGTAGCTGTAGCCGGTGCCGGGGACCAGGAAGCGGTCGACGAGGCCCGGCGAGGCGAGGCCGCTCGCGACGCGCGTCGCGTCCGACGGGACGAAGCCGGGGTCGGTGGAGCGGTAGACGCTGTAGCTGATCGTGGCGTTGGCGCACGAGCTGGCCGCGGCACCCCACGCCAGCGAGGCCTCGGCGCAGTCCGGCCCCGGCGCCGCGGAGGCCAGCCCCGCGAACGACGGCGCCGCGAAGCAGGGCGGGGTCGGGTCGCAGGTCGGCTCGGTGATGCGGAAGTCGTCGAAGCCGCCCTCGACCGTGCCCGCCGCGGCAGCGCCGTCGGCGACCCGCACCCGCAGGCGCATCGTCGCGGTCAGCGGGAGCAGCGCGTCGAGGTCGGCGCGGATGCGGGTCCAGGCCGCGACGGCCTGGCCGCTGCCGAGCTTCTCGACCGTCTGCCAGGTCGAGCCGCCGTCGTTGCTCACCTCGACCCAGTACCAGTCGTCGGCGTCGGCGCCGGGAGCCGAGTTGGCCCACCAGCGCTGGTACGAGAGGTCGGCGCCGGAGAGCCCCGCGAGGCTGAAGACCGGCGAGAGCAGCACGACCTCGCCGCCGTCGACGTCGTCGCCCGAGTCGCCGTTGAAGTTGGGGGCGGTGAACCAGCACCCGTCGCCGGCGTCGTCCGAATCGGCGCCCGCCTGCCACGGCGTGGCGTCCGGCGTGCCGCGCGTCCAGGCGCCCGCCGCGGCCGTGGACGACGGCGCGTCGTACGCCCAGCCCGAGTCGCCGGCGAAGCCGTCGGCGCGGCGGACCAGGTCGCCGCCCGTCCTGATCGAGAAGTGCTGCGTGTCGACGGTGCAGCCGGAGGCGTCGGTCACGGTGAAGGTGAACGGGAGGACGGTGCCGCAGGCCACGGAGGAGGCGATCGCCGCGCGGAAGCCGGCGGCGTTGACCGCCGTCCCGCTCCCCGCGAGATCCGGAAAGGACTGCGTCGCGGTCTCGACGGTCACGCCCGGCGCGGTCGACGCGATCGTCCCGACGAGCCCGGAGCCCGCCGTCGGCGACGCGTTCTCCAGCGTCAGGAACAGGTCGACCGCCTCGCCCGGGTCGATCGTCCCGGAGCGGTTCCCGCGCGGCGTGTCGTCGGCCGCGACCGCGACGATCCCGGCGACGGGCCGGGCCGGGCCGGTGGTCGACACGATGGTCTCGATGGTCGAGCCGCAGCCGCCGCTGGTGATCGCCTGGACGGCGTAGTAGTAGGTCGTGCCGGGGCGGACCTCGGCGTCGACGAAGCTCGTGCCGGTCACCTCGGTCAGCGGCAGGAAGGCGCGGTCCGGCGAGAACATCGTCCTCATCAGGCGGTACTTCGCCGCGCCGCTCACCGCGGGCCAGCTCAGCGTGACGCCGTTGCAGCCCGGCGTGACCGTCGCGACCGGCTGGGCCGGGCGGCTGCAGCCGGCGGTCGTCGCGCGCTGCGTGCCGGCGATCTCGTGCAGGTTGAAGGCGTCGTAGATCTGCTTGGCGTTGGGCGTGCCGTTGGACAGGTTGCCGTCGTCGTCGTCGACCGCCAGGTAGGCGTCGTAGATCGAGTTGGCCTGGTTCGGGAGGTAGGGGCCGGACTGCGGCAGCGAGGCGAAGAAGATCCGCTCGTAGGTCAGCCAGCCGGTGTGATAGCCGTGCTTGGCCACCAGGTTCTGGGCCAGGTCCCAGCCGGCCTGCCCGTAGATCTCGCCCTCGCAGTGGCACTCGCGCCCCAGCGGGCCGCCGCACCCGAAGCCTGCGGCGGGGCACTTGGTTGAGACGTTGGAGCGCGTCATGAGCCCGCTGGAGGAGGTCAGCCGGTTGACGTCCCGCACGCCGGCGCCGCTGGTCCGGAAGTAGGGCCCGATCACCGAGCCGTGCGTCATCAGGAACGCGACGTGGTCGCCGGTCCCCTCGCCGGTCGCCGAGTCGCCCAGCAGCGTGTTCTGGTCGATTCCGTGGCCCCACTCGTGCTGCATCACGTCGGCGATCTCGCCGGTGTTGTTGCAGCCCCCGCCCGAGCGGTAGAAGTTGACCGTGCCGTTCCAGTAGGCGTTGCAGGTGCTGGCGATGTTCACGTTCGACTGCAGCGTCTGCTCGAACCAGGGAAGGTTGAGCCACTTCTTCGCCACCGAGCGGACCTCGTTGAGGTGGAAGAAGCTGTTGCGCTCGGCCGGGGTCGAGACGCCGTTGGCGAGCTGGTCGGCGCCGCCGGTCCCCAGCTTCAGCCAGCCCAGCCCCAGCGCGGTCTCGCCGTAGGCCTGCGCGGGACCCGAGCAGGTCTCGCAGCTCGTCGCGATGTAGCGGCCGTCCAGGCCGGTCGAGACCTTCGCGCCGGTAAACGGGAAGCGCCCCGCGGAGTTGGTGACGCCGGCGCCGTCGATCTGCACGAAGGGGAAGGGGACCACCGTCTCGGGCTCGGTCACGGTCCGGGGGTAGACCCCGCCATTCACCTCGCCGTAGGCGTTGGCGTCGAAGAACTGCACGACCGAGCCGTCGCGCGCGTCCACGCGGCCGGTCCAGGTCGCCTGCTCGCCGGCGCGGCGGAATGCGACCTCCCAGACCAGCCGGTAGCGCAGCCCGTCGTCTTCCTCGACCGGCAGGAAGAACAGCCGCGGCTCGCCGAACGGGCGGTCGAGCTCGCCGTCGCCAGCCGTCGCGGTGCGAACGTACTCGCGCAGCGCGCGCCGCGCGGCGAGGGCGTCGAGCGCGGGCACCGCCGGGTCGGCGACGCCCGAGAGCAGGCGGGTGCCGAGCTGGATCACGTTGCCGGAGTTGAGGTGCACGAAGACGCCCGCCCCCTCGACCGGCACGCCGCCGATCGTCCAGTCGAAGTCGACGAAGGCGACGCGACCGTCCTCGATCACCGCCGAACGCTGAGGCGAGAGGACCAGCTCGCCGGACGCCGGCGCGAGCAGGGCCGGGTGGGCCGCGATCAGCGCGCGCACCCGCCGCTCGAGCAGCGCCAGGTCGCGCGGGTCGCCGTCGGCGAGCGCATTGCCGGCGCCGGGGACCAGCGGGAGGCCGCTCCCGGCGAGCGAGGCCGCGCGGCCGGAGGCGGCGACGAGCCGGCCCGACCAGCTTCCGCCCGCCGCCGCCGCGAAGGCGCGGAACGGGGCGAGCGGCGTGCCGGCAGCGTCCGCCCCGGGGGCCGCCGCGGGTGCGGCCGGATCGCCTTCCACGGCGGCCACGGTGCGCTCGGTCACCCAGGCGGGACGAATCGTCCTTTCCGAAAGGGACCCCGGCGGGGGCGGCTCGATCGCGAGAGCGGCGGAAGCGGCGGCGAACGCGAGCAGGGCGACGAGCGGAAGGCGGAACGACGGCATGCGGATCCTCAGGCGGTGCGGGCGAACCGCGGGCGGTGGCGATCGGCGTAGGAAAACGGGCCCGGCCCCGGGCTTATACCGCGCCGGCGTGCCGGCGGCCACTCTTCTGCGCGGTCCGCTGGGCGCTGCCGATCCGCGGTGCTAGCCTCGCCCGCGGGAGCGCCCCATGTCCAGCATGGCTCGACGCACTTTTGCCGCGGCGGTCCTGGTCGCCGCCGCCCTCGCGGCCGCCGGATGCGGGCGGGAGGGCCCGTCCGCCGGCGTCCCCGGCGCCAGGTCGGAGGGTCCGGTCGTGAAGGTCTCGGAGTTCGACGTCGAAGGGATGACTTGCGGCCACTGCGAGCGCGCGATCCAGACCACGGTCGGGATGATCGACGGGGTCGAGACGGTGCAGGCCTCGCACACCGAGAAGAAGGCCGTCGTTCGCTACGACGCGGGGAAGGTGAAGCCCGAGGCGATCGTCGCGGCGATCGAGAAGCTGGGCTACACGGCGAAGCTCCGTCAAGGGTCATGACGGAAAACCGCGGACAGCTACCGTAAGCCGGTAAGCCGCGACTTACGGAAGCTGTCGCAGGTTTCCGCGGTTCCGCTGGAGCGCCTCGACCGCATCGGGGTTGGCGACCAGCGCCAGGTCCCCAGGGTCTTCGCCGGCGAGCAGCCGGCGGATCAGGCCGCGCAGCACCCGTCCCGCGCGCGTCTCCGGCAGCGATTCCACCCAGCGCACCGCGGCGGCGCGCGTTGCGTCGCCGAGCTGCTCGGCGACGTGGCGCGCGACCTCGTCCCCCAGCGCATCGGAAGGGCGGATCCCCGGCTTCGGCACCAGCACCAGCACCAGCCGCGTGCCCTGCAGCGGATTGCCGATCCCGACCGCCGCGGCCTGGCGCACGGCGGGGTGCGAGGCCGCGGCGGCCTCGACCTCGCCCGGGCCGACCCGGCGGCCGGCGATCGTCATCGTGTCGTCGGCCCGGCCGGCGAGATACCAGTAGCCGGCCTCGTCCACGCGGGCCCAGTCGCCGTGGAACCAGACCGACTCGCCGAAGCGCGAGAAGTAGGTGTCGAGGTAGCGCTGCGGGTCGCCAAGGAAGCCCCGCGTCATGTTCGGCGCGGCGTTGCGGCAGACCAGGTAGCCGGTCCCTCCGCGCACGGGCCGCCCGCCGTCGTCGACGACGTCGACCTCCATCCCCAGCGCCGGTCCCTGCAGCGTCGTCGGCGTCAGCGGCGCGACCACCAGCGGGGCGAGCAGGCAGCCCATCAGCTCGGTCCCGCCGGAAATGTTGACGATCGGGCAGCGGCTGCGGCCGAGGTTGTGGAAGGCCCACAGGTAGCTGGCCTCGTCCCACGGCTCGCCGGTCGAGCCGAGCACGCGGATCGAGGAGAGGTCGTGCCCGCGGCCGATCTCGCCCTGGCGGGCGGCGAGCTGCCGCACGCGGGTCGGCGTCAGGCCGAGGTGCGTCACGCGGTGGCGCTCGACGATCCGGAACAGGCGGTCGAGGCCCGGGTGGTCGAGCGTCCCGTCGAGCAGCACGACCGTGCCGCGATGGAACAGGACGCCCAGGATCTCCCACGGCCCCATCATCCAGCCGATGTCGGTGACCCAGAACATCGTCTCGCCGGCGCGCAGGTCGAGGTGGTAGCCGACCTCCTTGGCGGTGGCGAGCTGCACGCCGGCGTGGGTGTGGACCGCGCCCTTGGGGGCGCCGGTCGTGCCCGGCGTGTGCAGGATCAGCGCGCGCGCCGAGGCGTCGAGCGGAACCGTGGCGCGAGGCGACGCGGCCTGCTCGGCGCACTCCCAGGAGACGACCCGGTCCCGGTCGCCCGGGCCCGCCAGGCCGAGCCGACGCTGGACGACGATCTGCCGCACGGTTCCGGAGAGGCCCGCCGCGTGGTCCGCCGCCGGCTGCAGCGGGACGATCCTCCCGCGCCGCCGCGTCCCGTCCGCGGTGAGCAGGACCGTCGCCCGGGCGTCGGCCAGCCGGGCCGCCGCCGCCTCCGGCCCGAGGCCGGTGAAGACCGGCACCGCCACCGCCCCGAGCGAGAGGCAGGCCAGCAGCGCGACGACCGCCTCCGCCCCCGTCGGCAGGTAGAGCCCGACCGCGTCTCCGGCGACGACTCCCAGCCCCGCCAGCGCACCGGCGAAGCGCTGGACCCGGGCCTGCAGCTCGCGGTAGGTGAGGCGGGTCACGCTCCCGTCGTCGTCCTCGGCGATCACGGCGACCTGTTCGCCGTAGCCCGCCAGGACGTGCCGGTCGAGCGCGTTGTGCACGAGGTTGAGCTGCCCGCCCAGGAACCACTCGGTCCACGGCAGGCCGCGCGAGCCGTCCCGCACCACGTCCCAGCGCCGGAACCACTCGATCCCGAGATCGTCGACGATCGCGGGGTAGAACCACTCCGGGTCGGACGCGGCGCGCCGCCGCAGCTCGTCCGCCGTCGCGATCCCGTGGCGGTCCATCAGCCGCGCCACGTGCGAGTGCGACAGGTCGTCGAGCCGCGGCTCCCAGACGTGGTTCGACCGCGTCACAGGTGCGGGGCCCAGCTCAGGTTGTAGCCGCTGTCCTCGATCGCGCGGGCGTTGTCGGTCGGCATCAGCGCCTTGAAGGTGTCGAGCATCACCGCCAGCTCGCTCGTCTCGGTCGTCCCGATCGAGGCCTCGTAGGTCCCGGGGTGCGGCCCGTGCGGCATCCCCATCGGATGCAGCGAGATCGAGCCCGGCTCGATCCCCTTGCGGCTGGTGAAGTTCCCCTCGACGTAGTAGATCACCTCGTCGCAGTGGACCGAGGAGTGCGGGTAGGGGCAGGGGATCGCCTGCGGGTGGAAGTCGGTCTTGCGCGGCACGAACGAGCAGACGATGAATCCGCCGCCGGCAAAGGTCAGGTGGATCGTCGGCGGCAGGTGGACCAGGCCCGTGCGCGGCTGGTAGTTGCGGATGTTGAAGGCGAACGGCCACATGTGGCCGTCCCAGCCCAGCACGTTGAACGGGTCGGAGCTGAGCGTGAAGGCGGTCAGGCGGCCGTGGCGCTGGGCGATCAGGCGGGCCGGCGCGCCCAGCGACTCGGGGCCGCCGGCGGGCCACTCCGGGCCGCGGAAGTCGCGGTGGCAGTACGGCGCGTCCAGCGTGAGCTGGCCGTGGGCGTTGCGGAACTGCCGGGGCAGGTCGATGTAGCTCCGCCCCTCCATCACGAACATCGAGGCCGGGCCGTCCAGCCGCCAGCGGTAGGGCAGCGCGCGCGGGACGTAGACGTAGTCCTCCGGGCCGAAGCGCACGACGCCCAGCGGCGTCTCGAGCCGGCCGGAGCCGCGGTGCACGAAGGTCAGCTCGTCGCCGTCGCCGTTGGTGACGACCGTCTCGTCGTCGCGGTCGGCGTGGACCATGTAGACCGCGACGTCGGCGTTCTCCATCAGCAGCCTGCGGCCGGTGAAGGGCGAGCCGCCCGGGGCCTGGCGGGAGCTGACGAAGTGCCGGCGGCGCAGCGGGCCGTCCCAGCCCGACGCCGCGATCCCGAGGTGGGCGCCCAGGTCCTCGTCCGTCGCGACCCAGTGCGGCGGCTCGCGGTGGTACATGATCGTGTAGGCGCCGTCGAATCCCTGGCGCGTGAAGCAGTGCTCGAAAGCGAGCTTGCCGCCCGGCCGGAAGGCGATGTGGTTCTTGGACGGGACCTCGCCGAGCTGCATCCGGTGGATCATCGCGTGCCTCCTCAGGACCCGGCGCCGGCGTCCAGCTGCGTCGGCGGGGTCGCCACCACCCCGCGCGCCAGCTGGTCGCGCTCGATCGCCTCGAACAGCGCCCGGAAGTTCCCCTCGCCGAAGCTCCGGGACCCGCAGCGCTGGATCACCTCGTAGAAGAACGGGCCGGCGTGCAGGTCGTCGTACAGCACGCCCCCCTCGACCATGAAGATCTGCAGCAGGTAGCGGTCGTCGGCGCCATCGACCAGGATCCCCAGCCGGCGCAGGGTGTCGATGTCTTCCTTGAGCGTTCCGACCCGCTGCTGGACCAGCCGCTCCGGCAGCATGTCGTAGTAGGTGGCGGGGGTCTGCAGGAACTCGATCCCGCCGCGCCGCAGCCCGTCCACCGCCGGGATGATCTGCGGGACGTGGAAGGCGATGTGCTGCACCCCGGCGCCGTGGTTCGACTCGACGAAGGTGTAGATCTGGCTGGCCTCGTAGTTGGGCGTGACCGGTTCGTTGTTGGCGAGCTTGATCCCGGACTCCGGGTCCCACATCACGGTCGACGCCAGGCCCGAGCCGAAGTCCTTGCGCTTCGTCACGTCGGCGGTGTGGAAGTGGACCCGCCAGTACTCCTCCATGCCCATCACGTCGCGCAGCCAGGCGATGTGCGGCGCGATCGTCAGGAAGTTCGAGGTGACGTGGTCGATCACCTGGAAGCCGAAGCGGTTCTGCTGGACCGGTGCGCCGGCCGCGGGGACGAAGCCGGGCGGCAGCCCCTCCGGCCCGCGCTCGACGAAGCGGAAGCGGACGTCGCCCAGCGAGGTCGCGATCTCGAACCAGCGGTACGGGGCGCCGGTGTGGTCGGCGGCCTCGAGCGTCCGGGTGCAGAAGGTCGCGCCGCGCGCCGCCAGCGTCTGCCGCGTCGCGTCGAGATCCCGCACCCGCAGCGCCATGACCGCCACCCCGTCGGGGTGGCGCCGCAGCCAGCGCTCGGCGCGCCCCTGCCGCTCGGTCGGCGTGAGGCAGGCGAAGGTCGCCTTGCCGGCGCGGAAGAGCAGCCCCTTCTCGCCCCGCTCGGCGGCGACCCGGTCGTCCAGCCGGCCGGCCTCGGGGAGGTCCATCATGCGCGTGTAGAAGCGCTGGCTGCGCTCCAGGTCGTGGACGATGAACTCGTAATGGTCCCAGCCGAGGATGCCGAGGTTCTTCGGCGCGTCGGGGGTAGTCGACATGAGGGTCTCCGGCCCGGAAAAAGGGTCCTGACGGGGCGTGAGACGGGCATGTTATCCGGGTCCGGGACCGGGGGCGAGACGCCCGGCGGAGGGGCCTCCGGGCGCGGAATTGACGGCTAACGAGCGGGTACGCCCGCTCCGGTCAGCGCTCGGCCCTCATCTTCTCGACGAAGGCCGACATCCGGTCGAAGGCCTCGGCGATCGAGGAGACCTCGAACAGGAAGGGCTGGTAGGTCGTGATCGGGTAGACGATCTGCCGCACCACCTCCGGGTCGAACTTCCGGATCTCCGCCTTGCCGGAGAGCGCGTTCTCCAGCTCGCCGAAGCTCGAGAGCAGGCCGGCGCCGTACGCGCGGAGCTCCCCCGCCTGCCGCACGACCCCGAACTCCACCGTGTACCAGTAGAGCCGGCCCAGCTGGTCGATCTCGGCGTCGGTCGCCCCGACCGAGGCCTCCCCGAACTTCTGCGTCAGGTTCGAGAAGTCGCGGTTGGCCAGCATCGGGATGTGGCCGAGCATCTCGTGGCAGATGTCCGGCTCGGGCGTGTAGTACGGCGTGCTGTGGTGCCGGATGTACTGCGTGCAGGGGAAGATCCGGCGCGAGAGTGCGCCCAGGAAGTCGCGCGAGCTGACCAGCCCGGCCACCGGCGAAACCGAGAAGCCGGTCTTCTGGCGCAGGAACGCGTGCAGGTCGGCCTGCTGCGGGATCTGGTCCTCGCGGTAGCCGATCTCCTCGAAGACCTCGTTGAACTCGCGGCAGGCGTGCGTCGGGAAGAACTTGCGCAGTTCGCGCAGGACCGTGCCCCAGGTCTCCGTCTCGCTCGCGGTGTAGGCGATCCGCGGCGGCGGGTCCCCCTCGCGGTGCGCCGCCGCGAAGCGCGCGATCTCGTCGCGCCGGGCGCGGTAGACCGGGTCGTTGAAGCCCGGGTGATCGGCGTCGAGCTGGATGAGCGAGGTGTCCATCGTGGCCTCCGCTGGCTTCGGTCTTCCCGGGCTCAGGGCCCGTAGATCATCGCGGCGATCCGCTCCAGCCCGGCGACGTCGGCCTCGCCGAACGCCGCGAGCTGCTCGCTGTCGACGTCGAGCACGCCGACGATCCGGCCTGCGCCGTCGCGGAGCGGCACGACGACCTCGCTCTGCGAGCGCGCGTCGCAGGCGATGTGGCCGGGGAACTCGTGGACGTTGGGGACCAGCACCGGCGCGTCGCGCCGGACCGCGGCCCAGCAGACCCCCTTCTCGCGCTCGAGCAGCTGGCAGGCGAGGGGGCCCTGGTAGGGGCCGACGACCAGGTCACCGTCGACCAGCCGGTAGAAACCCGTCCAGAAGAAGTGCGGCATCTTGTGGTGGAGCAGGGCGACGGCGGTCGCCATCCGCGCCGTCGGGTCGGCCGTCCTGCGGTACAGGTCCTCGAGCTGGGCCACGATCCGCTCGTAGCGGGCAGCGCGCTCGCTGGCGTGGGTCGTCGACATCGCGGCCGAAGCCTCCCTCCCGGCCCCCGCCTGCGCCGGGGGTGCGCTAAATTGACCCCACCCCCGCGGCCCGTCAAGCGGTTCCGCGGCCGGAGGACCTGCCATGGCGGACGGCTCCCGCTTCGACCTGGACGGCTACGCCGGCTACAGGAAGGCGATGAACGAGAAGATCCTGGCGAGCGGCCACCTGGGGATCAAGCGCTTCTTCAACCTCGACACCCAGGCCTACGCCGAGGGCGCCCTGCCCGCGCGCACCAAGGAACTGCTCGGCCTGGTCGCCTCGGCGGTGCTGCGCTGCAACGACTGCATCGACTACCACCTGATCCAGTGCGCGAAGCACGACGTCACGGACGAGGAGCTGCTCGAGGCGCTGAACGTCGCGCTGGTCGTCGGCGGCTCGATCGTGATCCCGCACCTGCGGCACGCCGCCGACACGCTCTCGCAGCTGCGCGCGGCGCAGAAGTCAGGGCGTGACCTGGGGGAGTTCGCGTAGCGGCCGGCGCGGCCCGAGCGGGCGCCGGCGCCGCGCCGCCCCGCCCCTCGCCGGAAACCCGCGCCGCGCGGGCGGCTTACCTCGACAGGAATCGGATTTCACCCCGTTGAGATGACATCTCAACGAGCGTAGCGTGGACTCGTGCGCCGGGCTCCGGCCCGCCGCACGGGAGCGGCCGGTGGAACCCCGCGAACGCGAGCGCCGCCTGCAGGAATTCGTGGCCCGCTGCCGCGCCGAGGGGCTGCCGCTCACCGTGCAGCGCCGCGCGATCCTCGGGGCCGTGCTGGCGCACGACGACCACCCGACGATCGACGAGGTCCTCGCGCTCGCGCGGCGCCGCGCGCCGGGCGTCTCGCGCGCCACGGTGCACCGCACGCTGGAGACGCTCGTCGAGTTCGGCCTGCTCGCGAAGGCCGGCGTTCCCGGGCGGGCCACCCGCTACGACACCCACCTTGCGCTCCACCACCACCTGGTCTGCGACGGGTGCGACGCCGTGCTCGACATCGCCGAGCCGGCGCTCGACGCCCTGCCGATGCCCGATACCTCGCGCCTCGGGTTCGAAGTGCGCGATTTCGTCGTCCAGTTCCGGGGGCTGTGCCGGGCCTGCCGCGCCGTGAAGTCCGGGCGCGGCGGCGCCCCGCGCGCGGCCCGGCCTGTGGCGCAAAAGGAGGTGACGCGATGCGGATCGAAAGGCAAGCGGCGCTCGTCGTCCTCGGGGCGCTGATCGCCGCGCTCGCGGCGCTGGCCGCCGGAGCGGCGGGCGGAGGCCCGGCGCTGGGGTTGCCCCCCGTGCCGGTGCCGGCGCACAACCCGCAGACCGAGGCCAAGGTCGCGCTGGGCAAGAAGCTGTTCCACGACAAGCGATTCAGTTCGACCGGCGAGGTCGCGTGCGCCAACTGCCACGACGCGACCAAGGCCTTCACGGACAGCCCGCTCGCGGTCTCCGAGGGGATCCGGAAGCTCAACGGGACCCGCAACGCGCCGACCGTGATCAACGCGGCCTACATGAAGACCCAGTTCTGGGACGGACGCTCGCCCGACCTCGAGGACCAGGCGCTCCACCCCTTCCTCAACCCGGTCGAGATGGGGCTGAAGAACCACGACCCGATCCTGAAGATCGCGCGCTCGGACAAGGAGTACGCCCAGGCCTTCCAGGAGGTCTTCGGCAAGTCCGGCGACGCGATCACGATGAAGGAGGTCACCCAGGCGATCGCCGCCTTCGAGCGCACGGTCGTCTCCGGCAACTCGCCCTTCGACCGCTGGCACTTCGGCGGCGAGGCGAACGCGCTGACCGAGTCCCAGAAGCGCGGCTTCGACCTGTTCGTGAACAAGGGGCGCTGCGTCTCGTGCCACCGGGTCGAGCAGACGCAGGCGGTCTTCACCGACGGCCGCTTCCACAACGTCGGCGT
Organism: uncultured Acidobacteriota bacterium; assembly: GCA_964476985.1. GTDB lineage: Bacteria > Acidobacteriota > Polarisedimenticolia > J045 > J045 > JALOKP01. The sequence goes on from CAYZDB010000005.1 coordinate 17,813, forward strand.
CGGGATCAACCAGATCCAGGACCAGGTGCCGGGGCTGGCGAAGGAGTTCCTCAAGGCCCAGGCCACGCTCGCCGAGGTCGACGTCAAGGTGCTGGGCGACAAGCGGACCTCGGAGCTGGGCCGCTTTGCCGTCTCGCGCGGGTTCGACGACATGGGCTCGTTCAAGACCCCGACCCTGCGCAACATCGCGGTCACCGCGCCCTACATGCACGACGGCAGCCTCAAGACGCTGCGGGAAGTGATCGTCCACTCCAACAACGGCGGCGTGACGAAGGCCGGGGAGCGGGTCAACGACTTCCTGAGCGGCGGGATCCGGCCGCTCGAGCTGACCGACCCCGAGATCGACGACCTGGTGGCCTTCATGGAGGCGCTGACCAGCCCCGAGTTCGCGCCCGCCCCCGCCGCTGCCGCGGCGGGGAAGTAACGGGAAGGAGGCCCGCATGACCGATCGCACCCCCGGCGTGGACCGGCGCGCCTTCCTGAAGACGGCCGGCGCGGCCGCCGCCGCCAGCACCCTGCCGCTGAGCCTGGTCGAGCTGGCCTTCGGCGACCCGGCCCAGGACTTCACCTTCGCCTACATCTCCGACGCCCACATCCAGCACATCGCCGGCACGCGCTTCGTGCGCAACTGGGACCGCGGCCTGATCCGGGCGGTGGCCGAGACCAACCTGCTGACGCCCGCGCCCGACTTCGTGATGTTCGGAGGCGACCTGGCCCAGCTGGGCACCAAGGCCGAGCTGGACCACGGCGCCGAGATGCTCTCGAAGCTCAACGCCAAGCTCCACTGCGTGATGGGCGAGCACGACTACTACCTGGACCTGGGCGAGTACTGGTCGAAGCTCTTCGGCCCCCACTACTACAGCTTCGACCACAAGGGGGTCCACTTCGTCGTGCTCAACAGCATCCTGACGACCGACGAGTGGACCCACAAGCGCTGGCCGACCGCCGAGCAGCGGATGCTCGAGATGGCCGGGCTCGACAACCCCAACGGCTCGCCCTTCATGGTCGGCGAGAAGCAGCGGGCCTGGCTGGCCGAGGACCTGGCCAAGGTCGACAAGAACACGCCGCTGGTCGTCTTCTCGCACTCCCCGATCCAGAAGATCTACAAGGGCTGGAACTTCTGGACCGACGACGCCGAGCAGGTCCAGGCGCTGCTCCGGCCGTTCAAGACCCCGACCGTGATCTACGGCCACGTCCACCAGATCCAGTACAACCAGGTCGACAACATCACCTTCCACTCGGTGATGGCGACGGCCTGGCCGTGGCCGTACCCGGAGAGCTACGCCCAGGCCAGGGCGGAGCTGAACTTCCCGAAGATCACGGTGCCGATGAACCGCGCCGACCCGTTCTTCGAGCGCGACGCGACCGGCTGGCAGACGATGAAGGTCGCCGGCGGCCGGCCCGCCCTGCACTACAACCTCTACAGCAACACCAACCGGGTGGTCGCCTTCGACCCGAAGACCGGCATGCCCGCCGACAGCGCGTACCAGGATCCGGCCAAGCGGATCCCGCCGCAGATGCACTACTGAGGTCAAGGAGAACGCGATGAGGAAGAGATCGCTGATCGCGGCCGCGCTCGTGCTGGTCGTCGCTGCCCTCGTGGGGCACGGCCTGCTGACGGCGGACGAGTTCACGAAAGCCGACGTGGAGCGCTGGGACAAGGAGTACATGGCCGTCGTCGCCAAGGGACGGGCCCTGTGGACCAGCCCGGAGCTGGGGACCAACGGCGTGGCCTGCGCGCAGTGCCACCCCAACGCCGCCAATACGCACCCGGAGACCTACCCGAAGTTCCAGCAGCAGCTGGGCCGGGTGATCACGCTGGGCGAGATGATCAACTGGTGCATCCAGCAGCCGCTGGAAGGGAAGCCCCTGGCGCTGGACGACCCGCGGATGATCGCGATGCAGGCCTACGTGGCGCACGAGCGGCGCGGCGTGGCGCTGGCGCCCAACAAGCACTGAGTCGAGGCCGGGAGCCGGGACGATCGGCGTCGTCCCGGCTCCCGGCGGTCTGTGGAACCTGTGCGCGGTCCGGAGGCTCCGGTAGGATCGGGGCGGGCGGGAACTCTACGCCCCGGAGAGCCGAATGGACCCCGTCAGCCAGGCCGTCGTCGGTGCCGTCACCGCCCAGGCCGTCTTGACCGGACGGCTCGGTGGCCGCCGGGCCTTCGCCTGCGGCGCGATCGGCGGTCTCCTGCCCGACCTCGACGTGGCGATCCGCTCCTCCGTCGACCCGCTGCTGGCGATGGAGATGCACCGGCACTTCACGCACGCGCTGGTGACGGTCCCGCTGGGCGGGGCGATCGCGGCGCTCCCATTCCTGCTGCGGCGCACGAACCGGCCCGACGCCCGGGCGATCCTGGCCGCCTGCACGCTGGGCTACCTCTCGCACGCCCCGCTCGACATCGTCACCTCGTACGGCACGCTCTGGCTCTGGCCGTTCAGCCGGACGCGGCTCGAGCTGGACTGGATCTCGATCGTCGACCCGCTGTTCACGATCCCGCTGCTGGTGCTGGCGCTGCTGGCGTGCGCCCGCTCCAGCGCGCGCCCGGCGTGGCTGGCGCTGGCCTTCGCGCTGGCCTACATCGGGCTGGGCGGGGTGCTCCACCACCGGGCCCAGGCGGTCCAGGTCGAGCTCGCGGCGTCGCGCGGGCACGCGGCGGAGCGTGGTCGCGTCATGCCGACGCTGGGGAACATGGTCGTCTGGCGCTCGGTCTACGTCGCCGGGGGCGAGCTCCACGCCGACGCGATCCGCGTCCTGCCGTTCGGTCCGCCCGCGGTGGTCGCAGGCGGCCGCGTCGCGCTCGTGACGGCGCTGCCTCCCGAAGCGGCGGCCGGCGGGGCCGCCGGAGCGCGCCAGGTCCGCGATTTCGCGCGCTTCGCGTGGTTCGCAGACGGCTTCGTGGCGCGCGATCCGGCCGACCCGACGGTGCTCGCCGACATGCGCTACTCGCTCGACACCGCCGGCTTCGCGCCGCTGTGGGGCGTCCGCTTCCACGCCGCCCCGCGCGACCTCCCGGTGGAGTGGGTCGAGCTGATGCAGCACCGCGAGCGCGCCCTGGTCGAGCTCTGGCAGCTGGTCACGGGCCGCTCGCCGCACCTGCGGGCGTGGCTGCTCTGAGCGGTCGCGCGCGGCGCGCCGGGATGCCGCCCGCTCAGGGACAGGCCGCGCTCGTCCGCTCCGCGCCGCTCGAGGCGGCGCCGTAGGTCCCGGTCCCGCAGCCGTTGCGGCCGCGCACGAGGTGGTAGTAACCCGACCCCGCCACCGGCGTCGGAATCCCGCCCAGCGTCGTGTTCGCGACCGAGTTCGCCGCGCAGCTCTCCCCCGCGCCGCTGCCGACCGGGTACTGCCCGGCCACGCCCTGCAGCACCTGGTAGACCGTCGACGAGCCGGAGTTCGGCGCGTCCGAGTCCCAGGCCAGCGTCGCCCCGCGGGCGAGGTAGCCGACGTTCCGGATCTCCTGCGGGATCGCGAAGAGGGTCGCGTCCGACACGGCGCAGTCGCAGGCATCGCCGCGCGCGTCGCCGTCGGCGTTGGCCTGGTTGTTCGAGACCAGCGCGCAGTTGTCGCAGGCGTCGCCCCAGCCGTCGAAGTCGGCGTCCCGCCCGGGGCACTCGTCCCAGGTCACGGTGACCGTGACGAAGTCGTGGAACGAGCGGCTGTACGGCCGCTCCGCGTAGTGCAGCAGCGTGAACTGCCCCCCCGGCCCGACGAAGCGCCCGACGTCGCCGCGGATCCTCGCTGCCAGGTTGCCGTCGCGGTTCCCCGCGAAGTTGTCGAGGAAGGCGTTCTCGCCGCAGCCGCCGCGCCCGTCGCACCACTGGCCGGCGACGTAGTCCCAGGCGTACAGCTCGCCCTGCGCGCAGCTCCCGACGAACCCCTCCCAGCGCACCGCGATCTCGCGGATCGTCGACGGGCTCTCGGCCAGGGTGAACTCGAAGACGTGCGTCGACTCGGACTGGAGGTCGGCTGGCGAAGTCATCGTGCTGACGTAGCGGTTGGTGTCGCTGGCCCCGCCGGTCGCATCCGAGGCCGAGATCTTGGCGTAGTTCGCGGCCGAGAGCTGGGAGTTGACCGGCCGGCGCACGCCGCCGACCTGGGCCCAGCTCGCGGTCTTGTCGCCCCAGGCGAAGCGGTCGCTGCCGGCGCCGGTGGCGAAGGTGTAGGACTTCCGGAACGCGCTCTCGATCTCGAGGTCGGCCGGGCTGACCGATTCCGCCGCGCCGCCCGCCGCGTCGCGCGCGATCGCCTTGACCCGGACCTGCGCCGACTCGACCTGCGGCACGCTCCAGCCGTGGCTCCCGTCGTCCGCGAGACCGGTCGCGATGACCTGCTCCGGCGGCCAGCTCGCGCCGCCGTCGAGCGAGTAGTAGAGGTCGACCCCGGTCACCGCCGCGTCGTCGGCCGCGGTCCAGGTGATCTCCTGCGTCGTGCCCGGGACCAGCAGCTCGCCCCCGGCGGGCCCGGTCAGACAGGCCTTGGGCGCGGTGCCGCGAAAGCGCGGGACCTGCATCACGATGCAGTGGAAGGCCCCCGAGGCCCAGATGATCGTGTAGGCGTCGATCGGCACGATCTCCACCCCGGGCCCCGCCGCCTGCTGCCAGGTCGCCAGCGCCTGGTTGTCGTAGGTGACGTACGCCGGGTTCCCCTCGCCGTAGGTCGTGACGAAGATCCGATCGTTGACGCGGTAGGCGTTGGTGTAGGTGAAGTGGGTCGGGCCGAACAGGTGGTTCGCGTTGAAGGCGGGCGTGCGGAAGACCTCGTAGCCCAGCGCCTGCATGTACGGCACGGCGTTGTTGGTGATCGCGATCGCCTCGGGGTTCGAGCCCGGCAGGAACTCCGAGATGATGACGGTGTCCTCGTCCACCAGGTACATCCACATGTCGATGTGGCCGGTCCCGTCGACGCTGGGCGGGAGCTGCGGCATCACGTGCAGCGTGTCGATCCCCTGGTACTCCTGGTAGAGCGCGGCGACGGTTTCCTCGGTGAAGCCGGGGTTGTCCTCGAAGATCAGCTCGGTGATGAACCCCTGCCGGTCGGCCGAGGGCTGGAAGTTGCCGCCCGAGTAGTAGAGCGGCATGTCCCAGGTCGGATTGACGAAGTAGTCGTCGCCCAGCAGCGTCGGGATGAAGTTGTCGAGCGGCCGGTCCGGGTAGTAGTGGCTGTCGACGATTGCGTCGGCTCCGTCCTGCCAGATGAAGTGGGGACCGTAGTCGCGGATCCAGACCGAGTCGCTGGGCATGATGATGAAGCGGACCTTGGCCAGGTCGGCGCCGGCGGCGGTGAAGGCGTTGCGGGCGGCGTTCTGCTGGGAGCTGTTGGCCACGACGACGTAGGCCAGCTCGTTGTGGCCGGGATCGCCGGTCAGCGCGGCGACCAGGTCGGTCACGACGTCGTCGAAGCTGCTGCTCTGCCAGCGGAAGAGCACGCCGGCCGTGGGCGAGTACTCGGGCGGGGCCTCGATCCGGCACGAGCGCGGCGCGGTCCGGGACGCCGGGGCGTCGAGGCGGCGCGGGACGAGCGGGCGGCCCGGCCGCGGGGCGGGGGTCGCGTTCCGGCCGTCGGGGCCGACCCGCCAGCGCGGCAGCGGGCCCTTCGTCGCCTCGTCCCAGGCCGGCGTCGAGAGGTAGTACGGATCGGCCGGGCGATCGGGATCGGCCATGATCCGCTCGTAGGGGGTCGGCGGCGTCGCGCTCGCGGCCGAAACCGAGGCGAACAGGACGGCCTGGGCGACGCGCGCCAGGATGCGGACCGGGATCATCGGGACCTCGCTGGGACCAGTCGGACGGTTCGAGGACAGTTACGGCGATGGGCGGGTGTTGGCAAGCCCGCGTTCGCGGGCGGTCTGCCGGCGCGGCCGCGTCCCGCTCAACTTCCGAACCACCCCTTCAGCCGCGAGAACACCCGCCGGATCGGCGAGGTCACCGCGGCCACGACCCGCTGCTTGGCCTCGCGCGCGGCGGCGATCTTCTCCGCCTCCGCGTTGGCGTCGGCCGCGGCGCGGGCCATCGCGCGCACCCGCCGCGCGACCTCCGGCGTCCAGATCTCGCCGGCCTGGACCAGTTCCAGCCCGTAGCGTCCGGCGGCCGCGGCGCAGGCGGAGGCGGAGCGGTCGGCCAGCCCGTCGCCGAGCAGCAGTGCCCGCGCCCGCGCGAGTTGCTCCTCGATCCGCGCGAAGAGCGCCCCGAAGTCGGCCGCCAGGCGGCGGAAGATCCGGTCGTTCATCGTCGGCCAGAGCCAGGCGCGGACGGCCGAGGAGTGCGGGAAGCGCTCGCCGACGCGGCGCTGCTTGCGCTCGGCCGCGCGCCGCTTCTCGATCAGCGCGTCGGGGAGCGCCGCGCCGAACTCCTCCAGTTCCAGCTGGAACTGCCCGACTGCCGCGCGGTACCCCTTTCCCTTCAGCCAGCTCGCGCCGGCCGCCCCGCCGAGGCCGCCCGCCAGCGCGCCCAGCACGCCGCCTGCCGCGGCGCCGACCGGTCCCAGCCCCAGCCCGGCCAGGCTTCCGGCCTTGCCCAGCGCCATCGCCCCGCCGCCGACGAGCCCGGTGTCGATCGCGGTGTAGCGCGCCGCGTCGCGCACCGAGAGCCGCCGCCGGAAGACCAGCGGCGCGTAGGCGAAGAGCGCGATCGTGAAGGTGATGAAGGGGAAGTGCAGGTCGAGCCGGCCGAGGTCCCCGACCCGCTCGACCGTCTGCTGGACGTGGTCGACGGCGTCGGCGTGCGACAGCGCGGGATCGACCAGGACGTTGGCCGCCCCCTCGAAGTGCGGCGCCAGCTCCTGGTTGACGACGACCGTCACGTCGGGGAACTGCGCCAGGTGCTGCTGGACGGCTGCCGGGTCCAGACCGATCTCCACGTGATAGGGGTGGCCGTTGACCAGCAGCTCCGCGCCCGGCGCCGTGCCGTGCGCGAACTCGACGACGTGCCCCTCCGCGGCCAGGTGCGCCGCGGCGGCCTGGTCGGCGTAGAGGCCGAGCAGGTTCTCCTTCGCCGAGGGGCCGGCCTCGCCGAGCCCGGCGACCCGCGCCGCCAGGTGCTCGTGCACGCGCTGGAACCCCACCGAGACGCCGCCGCGCGAGAAGTCGAGCGCGTCCAGCACGCGGTCGTCGACCATCACCAGCGTGCGGATCGCCTCGTAGACCGACCAGGTCCCGACCGCGCCGACCTCGGCCGCCGAGACGCCGGCGAACGGGCCGAACTTCGCGATCTCCACCCCCGCCTCGTCGACGGCGCGGTCCAGCCGCGAGTCGAGCCAGCGGATCCAGCCCCAGCGGGCCAGGAAGAACAGCCCAACCGCGGCGGGCGGGGCCAGGAGCCAGGTCAGCAGCGCGTCGTCCATCGGGGGTCCCCCGGCTAGGATAGGCGACCTTTCCGCGCGGGGCGCGGCGGCGACCGCTCCTCGGCCGAGCCCGACCCGGATCTAGCCGGGCGGCCTGGTCGTCGCGGCCGGCAGCCTCGTGACGAGTTCCCGCGCCTTGTCGCGCGCCGAGCCGATCCCGTCGCCGTTACAGAGCACGATCACGGTCGCGTCGCGGTCGACGTAGATGTCGAAGGCCCCGTTGGCGCCGGGGAAGGTCCCGCCGTGGCCGACAGCCCGTCCCGAGGGCCAGTCCTCGAGGATGAACCCCAGCCCGTAGCGCATCGGCGATCCCGGGGGCGACTGCTCGCGCCACATGTCGGCAAGCGTCGCGGGCTTGACCAGCCGGCCGCCCTGCAGCGCGCGCGCGAAGCGGAAGAGGTCCCGGACCGTCGAGAAGCAGCCGCCGGCCGGGCTGCCGCGGCGCGGGGCGAGGGAGCGGTTCGAGAGCCACGTCGACTGGCCCTTCGGCCCGTCCTGGTAGTAGCCGATCGCCGTCTGTGCCTGCGGCGCGTCGCGGTCCGAGCAGCCGGTCGCGGTCATCCCGGCCGGCCCCCAGATCGCGCCACGGACGTAGTCCTCGTAGCGCTTTCCGCTGATCTTCTCGATCACCGCGCCGAGCAGGATGAAGCCGCTGTTGCTGTACTGAAAGCGCGCACCGGGCGGGAAGTCGAGCGGGCGACCGGCCACCAACGGCTTGTAGTCCGAGACCGCGAGGTACTTCCCCCGGTTCTGCGGCTGGGTCACGGTCCCGAGGAAATCGCCCGTGCCGCCGGTGTGGGACAGCAGGTGCCGGATCGTCAGCGAGTCCTTCGCGCCGGCCGGCAGCCAGTCCTCGCCCAGCACGCGCGAGAGCCTGTCGTCGAACGAGAGCTTGCCCGCGTCGACGAGCTGCGCGATCGCGACCGCCGTGAACATCTTCCCCATCGAGCTGAGGCCGAACCGCGTGTCGAGCGTATTCGCGACGTGTCCCTCGCGGTCGGCCTCGCCGTACGCGCCCTCGAACACGATCTCCCCGCCGACCGCGATCAGCACGGCCCCCGAGAAGGCCTCGGAGGCGGCGAGCTTCGCGAGGTGCGCCCGCATCGGCTCGGCGATCCCGGCCGGGGCGAGTGGAGCGGTCGAGACCGTGCCCTGCGGCGGCCGGGCGGTGTTGATCATCAGGTTCGTGATCCGGTGCGGGGGGGCGGCCTCGACGCCGATCAGCACCCCGAGCCAACGGTCGCTCCGCGACGAACGGACGATCGCGATCGAGGAACCCGGAAGCGGGTTCGGCTCCAGCGTCCGCGAGGCGACGAAGTTCAGCCGCCCGTGCGCGTTCTGGATGCCGTGGAAGAAGTCGAGGTGGTCGTCGATCGTCATCGAGGCGTCGTAGGACGGCGAGAATGCCTGCTCGACGAAGCGCCGAAGCGCCGCCTCGTCGCTGCCGTTCAGGGCGTCCAGCAGCTCCCGCGTGCGTCGCCCCGCGGGGGAATCCGGCAGGGCCGGGGCGTCCGTGAAGGAGCCGGTGGGGGCCTGCGCGAGCGCGGGAGCGGCGGCCACGAGCAGCAGCGAAACGAGCAGCATCCGGATCGGCATGGAGTGGTCTCCTGGCCCAACAACGCCGTAGTCAGCTCCATGTTCCCGCGCGCGCCCGCGGTGCCCGTCCGGCCGCGGCTGCCGGGTCGAAGCGCCGAGGCTCCGAGGCCCGAGCCTAGATCAGCGCTTCCTCCGCCCACCCCAGCTTCTTCAGCCGGATCCGCGCCGGATCGGCGACCCCCAGCCCGAACTTCTCGGCCGCGACGCGGATGTGCTTGGGCGGGACCTCGAACGGCTGGTCGGTTCCGAAGGCGGCGCGACGCTTCGCTTCCAGGATCCGCAAGCCGGTGGCGTCGGCGGCGACCGCGTCGGTCGAGACGATCAGCCCCTTGTAGGGCCAGGTGTACTTGGCGTTGAAGTCGTGCGGCCCCTCGCTCTGGTAGAGCGGCGTCAGCATCACCAGCACGTTCAGCCGCGTCTTGCCGGCGCAGGCCGGCAGCTTCCAGAGCCCGCCCAGGTCGGCGCACGAGTCGCCGTGCCAGTCGGGAGGACTGGGCGAGAACATGATGTAGTTCTTCAGCAGGCTGCCGACCCCCGACCAGTGGTGCGTGCGCAGCGGGCGCACGTTGATCAGCGCGGTGGCGCTTCTGAAGACCGGGTTCTCCAGCACGCCGCGGTCGTCGATCGCGATCTTCGCCGCCGGGATGCCGCAGTCGATCGCGCGCTGCCGGATCGCCTGCTCCAGTGGCGGTGGCGTCGCGAGAAAGCGCCAGACGTTGGTCTTGATCCCCAGCGTGTCGGTCGGCTTCAGGAAGGTCTTGAAGGCCGCGACGGGATCGGTCTGCCCCGCCAGCTCGCAGACCGCGCGGTCGAGCATCGACGCCAGGACCTCGGGCACGACGCGGCCATTCGCGTCGAGCACGCCGGCCTCGCGCACCAGCACGACGGTGGAGGAGGCCGGCGCGGCCCCGGGGGCGGGCGCGGCGGGCGGCGTTCCGGCCGGCCGCAGGCCCGGGTCGCTCCTCCCGGCGAACGCCACGCCCGCACCGGCCACCGCGGCCCCCGCGGTGCCGCGCAGGAAATCGCGTCGCGTCAGG